>NZ_JANMZH010000407.1:0-49262 GCF_031383065.1 Microcoleus sp. OTE_8_concoct_300
TTTTGACAAATGGGCATGATATGATTCTGCTATCATTTAAGTGTTTTTTAGGTAAGAAGCTTTTTTACCCTATCTTTTTTCAGGCTATTTGTCTAGAGTTGTCTCCCTGTCTGATTTTCAGGCGACCTGTCGCCCCGTCAGCAGTTCGCATGGAGGGGGTCATCCCTTTAAAACGAACTTCTTGAGGCAAAATCAACTTTTTCAAAGCTGCTTTCAATTCCTCAGACGGCAGCGGATCGGCGCGCCTGTCAATCTCTTCAAACCACAAACAATGACCGTCCCACCGGGCAACTATCTGCTCAAACTGCGAGCCTTCTGTTACTAAATGCACTGGTACGGGTTTCGCAACACCAGTGCGCTGTTTAGCATCAGATTCGTTAACAGGATAAGCCAGCCAAGTTTGCCCTTGCAGCACGCAAGCCAAGTGCAAGCGAACGGGTACGAGCAGTTGCAAATACTCGGCCACTTGCGGCCAACTCGGCTCCTCAATTACCGCAGCAATTTCCTCATTAATCGGCCTAAAAATAGCCCATCCTTCAAAGTTGCGCGGCTGCGGTTGAAAAGTATAAACCATTGAGCTAACCCGTATCCGCACCCTTCCCCCGCCCACGCAGGGAGCCAGGAATTGGGTATCGAGTAGCTGCCCTTCTTCGGCCGCAAGTTTGCTGAGAATTTTGCGAATATCTGCCACTGAATTGACCTCCGTAATTTTACTCTTTTTTACAGAACGCACTTTTAATTGAAGCAATCATAAAGATTTGTAAAGCCTATTGACACGAATCAATATCGTAATATAATATTGAGCCAGCATCAATTTTTAACCTTGTAGATATCTCAAGTAAATATGCTGCCCAAGCTCTTTTCTAAGTTGGTTGTAGTGACAGCTCTGACACTTCCTATTTTTGGCTCGACCCAGCTAGCTAAAGCTCAGGACACCTATGGAGCTACTGCTTATTCTCCGACTTCTGACGCCACTGGTATTAGTTGGGATCATGCTACAGAGAAAGAAGCACTAAACGCAGCAGTAGCTGCTTGCAATGAACAAACGGAAGGTGCTAACGACTGCGAACCCCTGACCTCTAATAGCAATAATTGTGGAGCGATCGCAGTAGGCAAAGGAGGAGCAGGTGCGGGCTGGGGTGAGGATAAACCAGCAGCAGAAGCTCAAGCTCTCGCCGGTTGCAGCGAACTTGAAGGAGGCAACTGTAAAGTCCAGCTTTCAGCTTGCAACAAGTAATTAAACTGATAAAAATTGGTCGGAGCGGTGTATATTTTTGCTCGTAAAATAGCTGAGAAAATAGTAAATGTAGGGTGCGCCAGGCGCACCTTACAAACTACAAGTGAGCTAAAAGTTGGGTGTGCTTTGCACACCTTACAGTGAATCTCCTACTTCGGAAGTAACTGCATCAGGTGGCAGCAAACTTTCTAATCTATCTTTAGACCAGTATTCAGTAGGATAAGCGAGTGCAATAATATCAGAGAGTCTAATCAGCCACGTAACTTGTCCGTAAGCATCGATATTTTCCGCCTGTTCGTGAGGGGAAACTATCACCAAAAGTTCCGCAAACTCCCCGAACAAATTAATCGGGATGCCGCCGAAACTGCTATTATTTGTTTTAATCCAAACTTTACTGCCTCGATCGAGAGCTTCTTGCAGTCGCTGGCAGAGCAAACTGGATTTTTTGACCTGGGATTTTTTGGCTTTCGACTTTTTTCCCATAGTTTTAAGAAGTTAAAGTAATTCCACAGTGGGTTACACAGTGGGTTGCACAGTGGGTTGAGATTTAGTGCGATCCTCTTCGAGGGCTTCGCTAACGCGGTTTGGTATGGAAACGGAGAAAAGCAAAAAGGGCGATCGCCCCGTTGCTACCCCATAACTCTACCCTATAAGAAAGTGCTGTACTGCGATCGTAATAACAATTTAATCCCCAAATCGGGAAAGGACACCAGCTCAATAAAAATGTGACTCTAGCCAAGCTTCAAACCCTTAAGTCATCAGTGATTGCCGATCTCAAATCTAAAATGTAACATCTAAAATGGTATCACCTGCGGTGGCACTGTTACACAGTCAGTCAACGATCCCCGTGTTTCTACTGTGCCCAAATGTAGTATAATCGGCGGAATCTTCCCCAATCGTTTAAGTAAAACAATGGACTGGCGAAAGCTCATTCATCCAAACCCGAAAGCTTCCACAAGTCAACCAGCAGCGCCAGAAACTCGATTATCTGTAGAATTTTTGCTGGGGCTCTTTGCTGCGGGATGGACCCAACAGCAGGTGTTAGAGAAATATCCTGCACTGACTTCGGAAAAGTTGCGCGCTGCTTTAGCTGCTGCGGATTCGCAGTTAGTGGCATCCATCGCTAATCCAGAGTTACTAGAAATTATCGCTCAAACTCGAGAATAATTGAAAATAGGTAAAAAGTTGTCACTTGAGGATATTGAGGGAGATGTTTGGGAGTAAACAGCGATATTAAATCTCAACTTCCCCCTAAATTTTCTCTAACTCTTTCCCGAAACTCCAACACCGCCTCAAGGGGGTCGGGGCGTTGTACATACTCTGCAATCAGTGATAAATCCAAATTCGGCAACAACTCGCTTTGCTGCATTTTTTCATATTCCTCTCCCCGAAGATGATAAACCTCAAAGCGACGATTTTTCCAGAACCAAACCTCTCTGATTCCGAGCTTTTTGTAAACTGCTAACTTGTCCAGGCCGCCACTGCTGAGTACAACCTCGATCGCTAAATCAGGAAATTCTTTTTCTGTACCGATACAATAGCACTCATCCGGTTCTGTACCGCCCTTTTTTGCTTGAATGCGGAAGGTAGTTGAACCCAATCCCCAAAACCGAGTCCGTGTTTCTTGAAAATACGCTTCTAGCAGCATCCCAATATTGGTTTTATCTCGATCGTGACGGCGACTTGGGGACATAATTTCCAGCACTTCATCTAAATAAGTAACCCGATACCAAGGACTATCTCCGAGTTGAGTCAGTAGCTGTTCATACTGTTGCCAACTTACCCCGCTGGTAATAAATTTTTCCACGGGATCTTCGGTAAAAAGCTCTAATTCGGTTGCTAAATCTTTGATTAATATTGAAGTCACCAACTGCTCCTCCCAAGTTTAGAGTATAGTAGAAGATTGTGATTCTGTCATCAATGGTTTAACTGGCGATCGCTACCTAATTTTCCCTATCATCCTCTTCCTTAATCCCAAATTTTTGGCAAATTTCATCCAGTGTCTGAGGTTGAATGAATCTTGCTTTAGCTCTTTTTAATGCTGTAAACAAACGAGTTGCATTGGCAGGCGACCTCAGCAAATAAAGCGTTTCTAGCAAACTTTCTAATTCTGCCTCAGAAATCAAAACTGCATTTTTGCCGTTAGGTCTAGTAATAACTATTAGTTCCCCAGTTTCAACAGCGCGATCGCACAGATTTTTTAAATTTGCTTCAGCTTCAGTGTATGTAATCTCAGTTGACATCATACTGGAATTCCCAATATTTTTTGCAATTGAGCAAGAAACCCCTAACCCACCCTCACCAATATCAATAGACCAGCACGCGGTAGTAACTTTAACAATGCCCTGTACGCTTGTGACAATATTGGGCTTAATTTGTGACGTTTTAGCATGACCCCTCATGCAGCAGCTTAATAGGCTGGTCCAACTTAAACCGGTTGGGGGGTTGTGCTCGCTTCTATTGCATTGGCTACCAACTTTCTCAATCGATAAATTCAGTATTCCAGTTTGCTTCCTGTATTTTAGTATCTAACTCGCGATACTGTCTAGACATTCGATCCATTTGCGTTTGCACTTCACCAACGTCGATCGTACTGAAAAATTTGATTTCCGATCGAGTATAGCGGTCTTGCCTCAAAGCGGTTGCATCAATTAAAGACTTGTAGATGCCACGCTTAAGCGCGAGAGCATCTCTCTTGGCTAAAGCATCCGATAAAGTTACTCCATCTTCCAGAGTTGTCAGCGAATTAGTCTTGTTAATTTTCTTAATTAAGTCTTCCAGTTCTTGCACCCCTGCATCTACTTCGCTCATCAGTCCTTGGGGATTTTCTGGAGGTTCTTCTCCTTCCTGTACTTTAGCACTTCTTGTCAACCTGGCTCGCAGTTGTTCCATTCTTTTTTGACAGTCAGCTCTTAAAATTAAAGCTTCAGCTAGTTTCATAGTGTATTGTCCTTCAGCTCGGTGCCAATTGTAGCATATAATAAGTAAGGTGCGCAGTGCGCACCCTACAATTTACTTATCATCCCTCACCGGCAGCGACGTGTCGAGAATTTCCATCAACAATTCCAGTCGCGAAGGACGACTCAACATCGGCACTAAATTCGGCAAGGAGTAATAATCACCCGCAAACGTAAAGGTTTCCACCGCTACTTGTTTGTCCTTTAATTGCTTCTGGACATATTCGCACCAAGAACCAACTCGCACAATCACAACATCAGGAATTACCCCCAAACTGCGGCAGTAATTCTGATAAGCATCTGCAAAATAAGGTGCAGCGTTTTCGCCTTCATCTGTTACCAGAATGAATTGCTCGACAACCTGCTTTTTAATTCGCATTGCTTCCACCGCGCAACCGCAACTTGTGCCGCCGCCACTGCGAATGTGTTTGAAAGCCCGTTCCCAGTCTGTCAATTCGCTGCCGTTTGCTTGCACTGGATACGGCATTGTGTCAAAGGCATAAACGAACAGTGCAGCCTCGGAAATGCCGGAAATCAAAGCAGCGAGACGCTTCCCGACTTCGATCGCACTTTCCATGCTTCCCGACTTGTCAATCAACAAACCAGTTGCTTTCGCAATCTTGCCGCGCTTCTTCACCTGTTCGTTTGTCACCGCTTCCAGCTTCGCCGCCGTTGCTGCGTCGAAGTTCGCGCCCGCGCCCGCAACACTCGCTTTGTAAGCAGAAACCCGATCGCACTTTGCCGCTTCATCCAGCTTCGAGTCAATCAACTGCTTGACTTCCGGGTGATCCATCGCGCCGCGAGACTGAATCGATTTCAAATTGTTGATGACTTCCTGCGGCGACATCGAGTTAATCAGCGCGGCCAAAACTGTTGGCGTTAGCTGTTTGATCGCACCAACTGCGATCGTATACGGAATCTTGTACTCAACAATCAAATTCGCCTGTTCCGCAGGTGTGGCCGCCTTTGCTAACTGCTTCAAAACGAATGCCAGAGAGTCGGACGGCGGATTGTCTTTAAACAGAATAGCATTAGCGCGATCGCTCGGCTTGACGTGCAGCGTTGCGTACAAATGCTTCATCGCCTTGCGGTTGCGGATGGCGGCGCGATCGAAAAACTGTGCATTCTTTTCCCGCGATTTCAGATAGCGAGTGACAGCAGTGCGCGCGCTGCGGGGCACCTTATTCTGGTGCTGCTTCATAAAGTCCACAATCCGCGAAACCTCGTAGGGAGGGAACTCTTGCAGCATCATAAAACCGGCATCTCGGTGTTCCGTCAGCGCCGAAGTCAGCAAATTTCCGGCAAAAACTTCCTTGTGATCGCGCACGTCGCCGTGACGTTGATACCACACTGCTAAATGACCGTAAAATATTGGGTCTAATTCGATAATTAACTTGTGAATTTCTGCCACCTTTTCCAGTTGACGGTGAGGAGTGGTGAGCAGACTGTTGAGCATTTCCAAACGCAAATCGCGTTCTGCTACATTCATATTCATTGGTGCTACCTCCGATTTCGATTTTCGATTTTGGATTTTCGATTTTGGATTGTCAGGAATATCCTAAAATCAGCGGGTGGCAGTTGTTGCACACTTGGCAATGAATGTAATAGTCACCGCGCAAGTTTGGCGAGCTTTTTTTTTATAACCTGGATAGGGTTGGTATGTAAGCTCTCCGAATTGGGGCGCGGCAACAACTGCTATTTTCAATTATTTCTGGGAAACTTGTTCTAAGTCGATCGCTCTTTTGTCTGGTTCAACCCAATTAATCCGAGCTTCCCAGGACATCAGGCGCGATCGCGTGTAATAGCGAAAGGGTAAAGTGCGATCGGCATATTTTGCAATCAAACCGTTAGCCAAATGTACGATCGAGCGATTGTGGCTTTCATCGGCGAGATACCGGCGAATAGTTCGCACCCAAAACAGCGTTAGTGTTTCGTGATACCCGCTATCTTTTGTGGTTTCAATTCCTTGAACCGAGTTGTAACGTTTAATGCCATTGCGAATCGCATTTATCGCTTCTTGCTCCGAGTCATAAAACAGATACCACAGAGCAACGGTTAAATGTGCTTCGTGCGTCCATTGACTTCGCGGCAAGCTGCATTCTTGGAAAGCATGAATCAGACTGTCTATCTCCTTGGGCGATCGGTAAATTAGAGTTGTATTTTTCATAATTTAATTCTCCTCACCACTTTTACATCTAATATTTATAAATATGAGATGTTCCGCACAAGTTAGCAAAGCGTTTTGACAGCCCGAACGCTCTACCCCTGAGCTACAGTCCCTTAAACGGGACTGGCAGGATTTGAACCTGCGACCAATCGATTAAATTGTGTGTATGCGCTTCATTTGTTAGGGCGCGGAACAGATTTTTTTGCGAACAAAACCGTAGAATAATTTTCCTTTTTCTTTCTATTACCTCGGTCAATAATTATTTCCTTAGTGTAGTGAAATGCACTTCGCGCAAGTTAAGAAAGCCGTTGTTCATACGCAGGAGTTGAACCCGCGACCTTTTCCTTCACAGGGAATTGCTCTACCAATGAGCTAGTATGTAAGCTTCCTCAGTTAGGGCGCGAAGTGTTTTTTCACTTTAAAAATTGCTGGTTTTGGCGGCGCACAAGTCAGAGAAGCTATTTTTAAAACCCCTCTCCAAGAGGCGGAGAGGGCAGGAGTTGAACCTACTATTCGATCGCTCGAATGTTACCAGTTTGTAAGCTTCTTTAGTTGGGGTGCGCTGCCTAATACCTGCTTTCAGTGAATTTCTAGCCGTAAACGGCTTCTGGGCGGACAATTAAATCACCGCTGGGACGGCGATCGAGAACGTAAGACTCGAAGCGATCGCTCTTGACATCAAAATGATTAGCCAGACGTTCCTGAATAGCCTTGTCGCTCATTCCGGCCCAGATGCCCAGTTGGTCTTCTGCCAGATCGTAGGAACGTCCTTCAAAACGAATGTGAACCATTACCGATACCTCCTAGAGCAATTTGGGATTTGGGATTAGTAGCTTATCTGCTCTCGACTTTGGCTTTTTGTGAGACTTAGCAAATTGCCAGTATCGGTAAAGATTCACGAAATCTGGTAATCTTTACTGAAATAAACGCCGTTCTAAGTGATAAGCTTGTTTGACGTTGCGGATTTCCTCAGCCTTTTTGGTTCCTTCGACTTGGGCAGAACTTATCTGTTCTGCATCCGCATTAAATTCGTTTAAATTAGACTGATTCGGTACAATCTCTGGCTCGGATGGAGTCGGTTTGTAGCCGAACACTGTGGTGTACAGTAACAACATGACAATTCAGTCTCTGTTACAAGACTTTCAAATTGATCTTCCTTGGAATCTCGATCTATATTCAGTTTTCAAGGTTCAGAAGCGGTACGAAAAATACAGGTTTTTGCTTGTCCTGTGCTTTCCATACTACTATACTACATACGTAATACATAGTTGTCAAGGGGGTCGGAAAAGTTTTTTAGATAAAACTTACACGAGTGGCGAGAAACCGGGTTTTTTCAGGAAAATATTTCGTTGCAACCCGCAGATTCGGTAAAAAACCAGGTTTCTTGGGTGGGAGTGCGATCGTCGCGACGGGTGGCGAGAAACCGGGTTTTTTCAGGAAAATATGTCGTTGCAACCCGCAGATTCGGTAAAAAACCGGGTTTCTAGGGTGGGAGTGCGATCGCCGCAGTGGCGAGAAACCGGGTTTTTTCAGGAAAATATTTGGTTGTTATATCGTTTCCGGTTGCATCGGAATGATTTAACCACAGAGGGCGCAGAGAACGCAGAGGGAGAGAATACAGAGATGAATAATTCCGATGCAACCGGATTTGATATTACCCGCAGATTCGGTAAAAAACCCGGTTTCTAGGGTGCGAGTGCGATCGCGAACTGTAACATCGATCAAACATCCTTAACATAAGAAATGCTGTCGCGAATATTGTGGAAGCCAGCAGACTCGTAAAGATGCAATGCACCTGAGGAATTTTCAGCATCGACGCCGATAATAGCAGTAGCCACACCGGCAGCTTTCAGTCGATGCAAACCAGCCAGCAACATCGCTCGTCCCAATCCCAGTTTGCGGAAGCCGCGCCTAGTGCCGAGACAAGCAATCCAGCCTTCATTGCGCCCGGTACGATCGCACTCTTCCACACTAATCTCGCAGTAACAAAAACTGACAAATGTGCCGTCATCAGCAACAGCAATCAAGTCTAAATCATTTCTGTAATTGGGTTTAGCTAACTCGTGCTTAAATTTATCCACCGTTAAATCGTGATGATTCCAGTGATCGATAAACGACTGGTTGAACATTTCTACCCAAGCTGCGGCATCCTGTTCGCCGGGGAACTGACGCAGCGCGAAACCTTCGGGGAAGTGCGGTTCTGGGATCGGTTCAGAGAGCTCACGCGCCATTCGGCAAAAATAGCGATCGACCTTAAAACCGCAACTTGCCAGCACAGAAATGCGATCGCAATCCTCAGCGCGAGCGTAGGTTCGCAGCTTCACGCGCCCGCCCCCCATTGCAGACACCTCGCGCATCCGCACTTCACCCCAGGCGATCGCGGCTGCTTCCACATCCCCTCCGCGCGCGTCGGGGTGGACGCGAAACCGCAGCCAACCGTCGATTACTTCGCCCGGTTCAGAAACCGACAACTGAGCAAAACCGATTAATTTTCCCTCTGCATCTTCCCAAAGGCGGATATCGCGTGCTACATCTAGAGACGGTGCGTTAAATTCTTGTTGTAGTTCCGAGATGGAAGTGCCTTGATCGAGCCGATCGACTTCTTCGCAAGTATTGATTAAATGGGCGATCGCATCTAAATCGCGATCGCCGGCATAGCAGCGCGCCGAGAGATTTGCCATTATAGCTAATCACCTGTTCGGGTTATTGATTAATTTAAAAATAGCTTGGGCGATCGCACTTTTATCGATCGGATCAGCCGATCGGTCGATCGGCATTAAAAATCCGACAACACAAACACCCCAACGCATCGAACCGCTACAGCAGTTGACTGCTCTCGTGAGTTTGGATAAATTCAGGTTCAGGATTTGGGATGGGAGTAGAAGGACTTGAACCTTCGACCTTGAGATTAAGAGTCACCTGCTCTAACCAACTGAGCTATACTCCCGCATCTAAGCTAGTATAACACAACTGTTCTGAAAACTCAACTATTTTTGTAAAAAATTGTGGCGATCGCCCTTACTCGAATATTTAATTTAAGTTCGATCGCCCTGATCCCACATTTAATTCAAGTGCGATCGACCTCAAGCACCTCCCCAGAGTTGTGCAAAACGTGCGGCAGACCATCCAACCAAATCTGATACTTGGCCATCTCCAATCTAGACAATTCGCTTGACTCCATCTTGGCGCTGTACTGCATCCACACAGAAAAATTTGCTGTGAATTAATCAGTAATATCGTTTCCGGTTGCATCGGAATGATTTAACCGCAGAGGGCGCAGAGAACGCAGAGGGAGAGAATACAGAGATGAATAATTCCGATGCTACCAGATTTGATATAAGGTGGACTTTTGTCCACCCTACTGATTCTAATTGGTTCCGAAAGCGTCTACTTGAGAATGTGGGAGACGACACCGGCACCGACAGTGCGATTGCCTTCGCGGATGGCAAAACGCATATTTTGTTCGATCGCGATCGGCTGCAACAACTTCACAGTCATATTAACCCGATCGCCGGGCATTACCATGTTGATCGCGCTGCCGTCATCAGCCGTAAAAAATGCGATCGTACCTGTAACATCCGTTGTCCGCACGAAGAATTGAGGGCGATATCCCGCAAAGAAAGGAGTCCGACGACCGCCTTCTTTTTCCGACAGCACGTAAACCTCAGAATCAAATTCAGTATGAGGTTGAATTGAACCGGGTTTAGCAAGCACCATCCCCCGCTCAATTTCGTCTTTTTGGATGCCGCGAAGCAACAAACCGACATTATCTCCAGCCATTCCTTCATCCAGAATTTGCTGGAACATTTCAACGCCGATAACAGTTATCGTGCGAGTGTTATGGATTCCCACCAATTCCACAGTATCGCCGACTTTGATTTTACCCCGCTCGATTTTGCCAGTGGCGACAGTTCCCCGACCTTTGATCGAGAACACATCTTCCACAGCCATCAGAAAAGGTTTGTCAATATCGCGATCGGGCGTAGAAATCCAGTCATCTACCGCATCCATCAAATTGTAAATGCCATCAACCCACTCATCCTCGCCGCGATTTATTTTCGGATTAGCAGTCATCTTTTCCAGCGCTTTCAGTGCCGAACCTGCGACAATAGGAATATCATCGCCCGGGAAACCGTAAGAACTGAGAAGTTCGCGAATTTCTAACTCGACTAACTCCAAAATTTCCGCATCGTCTACCATATCTTTCTTATTCAAAAAGACAACCAGCTTCGGCACTCCCACTTGCCGCGCTAACAAGATATGTTCGCGAGTTTGAGGCATCGAACCATCTGCAGCCGACACGACGAGGATTGCACCATCCATTTGAGCGGCACCCACGATCATGTTTTTCACGTAATCAGCGTGACCCGGACAATCAACATGAGCGTAATGGCGATCGCCAGTTTCATACTCAACGTGAGCCGTATTAATCGTGATTCCCCGCTGTTTTTCTTCCGGTGCAGCATCGATTTCATCGTACTTTTTAGCCTTGGCCCGACCCTGTGCAGCCAGCGTCATTGTAATCGCCGCTGTTAGGGTTGTTTTGCCGTGGTCAACGTGACCGATCGTACCGACATTGACGTGGGGTTTGTTCCGTTCAAATTTGGTGCGTGACATTACATTTGATTCTCCTCTAAGAGTTGTTTTTGGTTTCTAATCATGAGTTTTTAGTCCTTAGCCTGTTATTGATGACTAATGACTGATGACTAATGATTAAAAAGGAAAGTGGAGGAGTCGAACCTCTACAGCTTTCGCTGCACGCTGGTATTCCAAACCAGTTGCCGTCCACACAGCCGCACTTTCCAAGTTTTGGAATTTTTAACCGCAGATAATTGCAGATAACGCAGATTAACGCAGATAAATGCAGGAGATCTCATGCAAGAATATGCCCTTCAATCTTAAGTCTAAAATCTCACAGTTCTCCCTCAATCTAAAATCTAAAATCTAAAATCTAAAATCGATTCAGTGGGTGGTATAGGAGTTGAACCTATCTGATACCGGTTAAAAGCCGGGTGCATAACCGCTTTGCTAACCACCCTTAAATTTTTAGCGTTTGGGTAATTACTAAAACATCATTTTGTAGTAAACACTTCACTCTTTTTTTGCTTGTGGCAATTGCAACGGATAAAGTCCCGATTGCTAATGCTTTAGTCGATAATGAAGCAACATGAAACCGTTGCTATAGATTTTGCGATCCGCAAGTTCCAAATTTGTCGGATCGAGTGCACGGGAAAAAAGAGGAATTCCAGAGCCTATCACTAGCGGATTCAACTTTACAATCATCTCGTCAATCTCCGAAAAAAGAGTTGCCGCTAAAGCGCTACCACCGCAGAGCCAGATGTCTTTACCCGTTTCTTTTTTCAATTCTTTAACAAATGCGACAGGATTGTCCCAAACAAGTTCAATATTCTCATCTGGGCTGGCTTCCATAGTGCGCGAAAAAACATACTGCTTCAAGGCGGGATAAGGATTAGTTACACCAACATTTAGCCCTACTTCATAGGTTTTCCGTCCCATCAAAACCGCATCAAACTGCTTGTTCTCTGCACGAATGCCTCGTGCTTCCTGAAAGTGAGCCGGAAAAGTCTCAGGAAAGGAATCGAACAAATCAGCGAAATGCTCCCCTGACATAGGAAAACAATCAAATGAGCCATCTTCGCGAGCAATAAACCCGTCAACCGTACAAGCAACGTAATATTTTAGTTTTCTCATGTTTCACCTTTTTTATTAAGTTGTTTGGTTACTGCTTGCTTGTGAATGTAACTAATATATCCAATCGCTCCCTTGGTTAGAGATTTGCGATCGACCTTTTTATTTGTTAGCGCACAGTTTCGCAGCAGCAGCCATTTTATCGCGCTGCGCTCGCATCCTTACAGACGATCGCAGCAAAGCGCGATCGGTACTCAAAAGGAGATAAGCTGGTGTCAACTAAATATGACTGCTGCTAATGCCTGAACAAGAGGAAGGTTCCAAAACCATAAAAGTTACAATGCCCAACCGAATCCATCAAAAGCTGAAGAAGCTGTCTGACGAGTCAGGAATATCCATGTCTAAACTGATGCTGCTGGCAACTATCAACGAATATAAGCTGATTGACGATAAACTTACCCCAGACTAGCCCCACTTAGTACCCTTTCTTTCCCCATTATGCTATCCTTCAGGAAAATAGTCAACCCTGGAGGTGTGCTTGTGACTCAAGATGAACTCGAAGCCCTTGTTGATGAACTCGGCTTAGTGTCAGTCGTCAGCCTGCTGGCAAATATCTGCCACAACAAAGCCCGACAAACCTTGTGCCTGAAGGGACAAGGGGCTACTCCTTATACCGCTTGGAACAGCAACGGCTTCTTGCTGAAGCAGTTGATGACCAGACTGCGGCCAATCGGCAGCTACGATCGCGATTTAGACCTCAAGAACAACTGAGGTTCTGAGGTTCAACCCGTGCAAGTGCGTAAAGCATTGGTTTTAGTCGGTTAACAGCCGAGTATGTATGCTTTAACTGTTAGGGCACGGGTTGAAACTCTTCGATTTGGACTTGAACCTTGAATGGAGAGGACGGGACTCGAACCCGCATCAATCGACAGCAACTTTCAGGAAACGCGCTTCCTTACTGCCCGCAAGCAGACGGGAACTGCCCCCATCTCGGACTGTTAATTCCTTTCAGTGCTTCCGCAACCCGTTGCCAGTTGGCGTTTTCAGGGAACGTCGCGAAGCAACTTTTGACCCTACTCAACAAACCCGATCGTCCTTTTGGGAGCCGCTTTTCCAAAGTTTTTACGGTGCCATTCCACTTAGGCGACCTCCCCATAATTTTGCTCGCTGTATGTACGATCGCCAATCAGGACAACTGTTTTCGCTCCAGAATATAAGGCAATAGTTTGGCGATATTTCTGGCATCATCAATACCTCGGTGATGAGTTCCTTCTAGCGGTAAACCCGCGATTTGCATAGCTTGCGCCATCCCATGACGTTTTCGCAAACCTTGCTTTTGGGAAAACAATTGTTTGAGATTGACATGAGGATAAGCAATGGGAAAAGGTACTTTGTGAAAATTGCTGTCTTGTTGAAATTGTTGGCGATCGAAATCGCCCCAAGAACCAAATACACCATTTGAGTAACCAGACAGCCAGTTTTTCATAAGTGCGATCGCTTCCGGGTAAGTCGGAGCTCGATCGACTTGTGCTTGAAAAATAGATGTTAGCGATTTGCAGAATTCAGTCAGGATAGGATGGCGGATAGGTTTGATAAAGCTTTGAAATTCATCAACAATACTTAGAGATTCTGAATGCACCATAACCGCTCCTATTTCGATAATTTCCATTTCCTCTTTTCTGATATTTCCGCGATCGCAGCAAGTTGCTTCAAGGTCAACCACCAGATAGTAATTGTAATGCTGTAAATTCATATAAATTAAACCTCACATAATATATTTCTGACTCGGGCGCTCCCACTAAAGAAACCGGGTTTTTTACGAAAAGACGCTTGACAGCCGGAAGATTGGTAAAAAACCCGGTTTCTGAGCTTCATGCGTAAGCCCTATATTGATGACTTACGCATATTCTTCAAAACCCGGAGGTGTTTCCTCAAAATCATCCGCAACGTAAGTAAAAATTCCTTGACCACAGCCAAATTGACGAGGTTTGAGAACAGCAGTCTTTTCGGGTGACTTTTCTTTCAGTTTTTGGATTTCGTTTAAAAGTTTAATATCCTTTAATAACAAAATCCACTGAATCAATTCTAATTTTAGAACTTGAATGCTCATGGCTTCTATGTTGAATAACTAGCAAATCTAGACTTATTATAAACCAATCCATCCACCGAGGAGGTACTGCCCCTCCTATCGCCGCGTTATCAGCACGGTGTCTCGCTTTTCGACTTCCGGTGGTTAATTAAAAGGAAGATGAAGGAATCGAACCCTTACAGTTAACTGTACCCCAGTTTTCAAGACTGGTTGCCAACCATTTAGCGGCATCTTCCAAGGGGTGTCCGACGGGACTCGAACCCGCTAATAACTAGCTTCACAGGCTAGCGTCTCGACCGCTTCGACTTCAGACACCGCAAATGGAATCAAGGAGAATCGAACTCCTAACCTCTTGCGTGCAAAGCAAGCGCTCTACCAATTGAGCTATGACCCCAGTTTTTGGTGGATCGTGGTCGGACTCGAACCGACATTTTCCTAGCAGCGAACTAGGTACTTTACCAATTAAGCTACAGACCCAAATTTGGTGGATTGCGATCGGATTTGAACCGATATCTTTCTAACAGCCAGTTAGATGCTTTACCAATTAAGCTACGAACCCCAGACAGCAGGAGCGGTAGGACTTGAACCCACAACATTCGAGGTAGAAACTCGACACTCTATCCAGTTGAGTTACGCTCCCATGTTTTTTCTTAATGTGCGATTCCCTACGGGATAGCTGCGCACGCGCGTACTTTCCGTGCAAGTTATCAGAGCATTGCGTTTTCTCAGTTACTAGAGGGACTGGGCCGATGAGTTATTACACACTCTTTAAAGGATGGCTACCTTTAAGCCAACCTGCCGGGTTCAATGCACTCCTCGTTCTCAAACGCCCGCTGATTTTGACAGCGGTACCTTTCCTCTCGTACTAAAGTATGTAGGCTCCAAAGATTGGGACACGCAAAGGGCGATCGCTCTTAATATAAAAAATTATCCATTCAATGGAATCAACCTCCTTAAATTAAAGTAAAAACAACGAGAGTGGTAGGACTCGAACCCACAACATCCGCGTCCGAAGCGCGGCGCTCTATCCATTGAGCTACACTCCCATAAATTAGTAGGCCTGGCAGGATATTTCCCCGCGCCTGCTTTTAAGGCAGATGCTCTACATCGAAGCTCAGGACTACAAAAGCGGATGATGGGACTCGAACCCATGCGCTGAGAATGGCATACTCAGATGCTAGCCTTTACATCACACCCGCAAACCGATTTAAAATTTGAGATTTTGGATTTAACTGAGATGTTGCACCCTTGTCAATAAGCCTTTTATGAACTGCCAAGATGCCCGTTCCACAAGAAAATCTACTCTTTGTGGAACAGGCATCTTGCCTGTTCTTGAGAATGGTGCCAGATGTGAGATTTAACAAACTTCTTGTTTCCCCAAGCGGATAACGAGGCTCGAACTCGTGCCTAGAGTTTGGAAGACTCGAATGCTACCGTTACACCATATCCGCAATTGTGGGGCTGGTGATAGGAATTGAACCTACAACCGACTGATTACAAATCAGTTGCTCTGCCTAATTGAGCTACACCAGCGCGCCAAGCAGATAGTGAGATTTTAACTCGCAAGAAAGCTTTACAAGAGCCTCATGTTGCCAATTACATCACACCTGCATTTTTGGTGGCGGGGGCAGGAGTTGAACCTGCTATTAAGAGGCTTATGAGACCTCCAAGCCTACCCAGGCTACTTCACCCGCGATGTCACCAAATACCCCTGACTGGCATCGAACCAGCACTAACTAGATCCTAAATCTAGCGCCTCTACCGATTGGGCTACAGGGGCAAAACCGATTTGAGATTTGAGATTTGAGATTTGAGATTGAATAAAACCTCATACCCCTGACAGGCCTCGAACCTGCAAAAAACACTCGTTCTGAGCGAGTGATGTTTTCCAATTACATCACAGGGGCAAAGTCGGGATGGTTGGATTTGAACCAACGACTCCATTCTCCCAAAGAATGGCTTCTGGCCGCTGAATTACATCCCGTTCATGCTCCTAGTGAGACTCGAACTCACACTCAAAATAAAACAGATTTTAAGTCTGCCGCGTCTGCCAATTCCGCCATAGGAGCAAGTATAAACTTAGTTAAAAAATTGGTACTCCTGGTGAGATTTGAACTCACACAACACAATTTTTGAAATTGCGGCCTCTCCCAATTGGGCTACAGGAGTGTAATTGATCTGCTTTGGTAATAGCAGAACTGGGAAGGCAGGGATCGAACCTGCATTTTGCCGCTTTCAAAGAGCGGTGCCATACCGATTAGGCGACTTCCCAATAATTGGGTGCAGGGGTAGGCTTTGAACCTACAAAAACTCCTATTTCAGAGATAGGCGACTTTACCAATTTGTCTACCCGGCAATTTAAAAAATGGCTGCCCCAGTAGGACTCGAACCTACAACCTAACGGTTAACAACCGCTTGCTCTACCATTGAGCTATAAGGCAACGCAATCCCCCAAGTCAGTATCGAACTGACGACCTCTTGTTCTTCACACAAGCACTCTACCAACTGAGCTATCGGGGGAAAACGGAGAAGGAGGGATTTGAACCCTCGACGGCTGTTAAACCGCTCTTTCTTAGCAGGAAAGCGCCTTAAGCCACTCGGCCACCTCTCCGAGCGCGAGAACGGAGGGATTTGAACCCCCAATCTTCAGTTTTATTAACTGAGATGTTATCCGGCTACACCACGTTCTCAAAATTGCAACTGCATTTAATATGCAGTTGCAAATGGGTCGGGCTGGAATTGAACCAGCAACGCTTTAAGCTACTGTTTTACAGACAGCTACCCACGCCAATAGGAGGGCCAACCCAAGATACGAATTTTGGTAGGTCGTCGAGGAATTGAACCTCGATCCATCCGCTTAAAAGGCGGCTGCAAAACCATTCTGCCAACGACCCAGTTTGGAAGTGCTGACGGGAGTTGAACCCGCAATCACTTGGGTGAAAACCAAGCGGCTTAAACCATTTGCCTACAGCACTATAAATTGGCACAGGAACTGAGATTTGAACTCAGAATACTGGTTTTGGAGACCAGAGTGTTGCCAGTTACACCATCCCTGCTTTTGGTCGCAGCGGCGGGATTTGTAGCTTGCTTCCGCGAAGCGGTACCCGCATTGACCAAGGTATGAACTTGGCGCTTTACCATTAAGCTACGCTGCAATGTCACTTTCGCTTCGTTCCTTTTCAAAGTTAAAAAAATCAATTACAAAGACTGTTAGTTTAATCTTTTAATTTCTATTTTTTAATTTCTGATTGGGAACAGAGGTTAGGGCGGGATTTGAACCCGCGCAATTCGGTTTTGCAGACCGACGCCTTCAACCACTCGGCCACCTAACCTGGGAGTCCCGACGAGGTTTGCACTCGCAATCTTCTCCTTGAGGGGGAGACGGCTTGACTTTTGCCTACGGGACTTTGACGGGAGTAACGAGACTTGAACTCGCAACCTTTCGCTCGACAGGCGACTGCTCTGACCGGTTGAGCTATACCCCCGCGAAAATGAACAATATTCTGTCGTTGAATTACTCAAGTTGGGACGGGGTGGCGGTTGATTCCGCGTACTACAACCCGATCGGGCTATTGTTGCCGGAGTCTACACCGCCGATGTCCACAATTATGTGACACGATTAACTTCCTATTCTGTTTTCAAGGTTCATATTGCTCGTGGGCTAAGGCTTTGAAGCTCTTTCCCCTTCGCCATACATTTATACTACATTACGTAATACAAGACTGTCAAGGGGGTAATACAACTTTTTTTTAAATTGGGTTTTTTAAAGGGGTGTCGATCGCTCCAACCAACCCTCTGCGTTCCCCAAAACCCTTATAAATCAAGAGTTTTTGCGGCTAAACCGATGTTGTGGCGTAAGGTAAATCTGAGGCTAAAACTGTACTACACGCTGATTTGTCTACATTCTCGCCGTCGCGCGAGGTGGCACTTCTGGAAAATGCGATAATCAGCTTTTAGATATCAAATACTACAAATCAAACCTTGTGTCACGAACCCAGCGCTGACTGCTTAAGCAGTACAGCGTGGGCTTGAGAGAAATCTTAAGCCTTCGCGATTAGCCTCAGTGTTCCAGTATGCAAGGAATACTACGTTTTCCGAGAATACATAGGCACCGTGAAGTGTAGGGCTAGCAACCCGATTCCTAGCTTCACGCTCTGCGGTTTTCATTAAACATTCCTGTTGGGTCGGGAAAGTGTGGAAACATCAAAACCTCGTGAAAACATTGGCGAAGGAAACCACATTCTTAGGAATGAAAACCTGTTTACTAGGTTTAACAATCATGAAAGTCTACGTTATCAACAGAAAAGGGCGTCCCTTGATGCCCACAACTCCCAGGAAGGCGAGACTCTTGCTCAAGAGTGGTAAAGCCAAAATTGTTCGGCGCACCCCTTTCTCTATCCAACTCATCTACGGTTCGAGTGGCTACACTCAGCCTGTGAATTTGGGTATTGATGCAGGGTACGAGAACATAGGCTTCAGTGCCGTAAATGAGAACCGAGAGCTTATTGGTGGCGAACTTAAGATGCTCAAAGGAATATCCGAAAGGATTACCGAGAGGCGCAAGTATCGTCGTACCCGTAGGAATCGACTACGACACAGAAAACCCCGTTTCTCCAATAGAAGGATAGAGAAAGGCTGGTTGGCACCTAGTATCCAGCACAAGCTAGATACTCATCACCGACTTATCCACAAGATATGCCGTACCCTCCCTGTCAGAACGGTAACAATCGAAGTTGCTGCATTAGACATCCAGAAAATCAAGAACCCCACAATCGTTGGGGAACAATATCAATATGGAGAGCAATACGGCTTTGATAATCTGCGGGAATATATCCTGCATAGAGACGGACATAAATGCCAGAATCCCAACTGCAATAACAAAACAGACAAACCAATTTTGCAAGTTCATCACTTGGGATTTTGGAAGAATCCACCTGACCGCACGGATAGACCCGCCAATTTGATTACACTTTGTACCAAATGCCATACCCCCAAAAACCATCAGAAAAAAGGTTTCTTGTTTGCATGGCAGCCCAAACTCAAGTCATTTAAGGGTGAAACATTCATGACAATGGTGCGGTGGCGATTGACCGAACAAGGTCGGTACGAGTCCACCTTTGGTTACATTACCAAAGGTAAACGCCGGGAGCTGGAAATAGAAAAGTCCCACCACAATGACGCTTTTGTCATTGCTGGCGGGACAACTCAAACCCGTGTGGTCAAGCCGTTGATGCTCGAACAAATTCGACGTAATAAACGGTCACTAGAACAGTTCTACGATGCCAAATATCGTGATATCAGGGACGGAGAAATCCGTTCTGGAGGCGAGTTGTCTTCCGGTCGTAGAACCAGAAATACCAATCTTAATGGTGAAAATTTACGACAACACCGTGCCCATAAAGTTAGCACTGGACGCCGCGCCATTAAGCGGAAGCGATATCCGTACAAGCAGCGTGACTGGGTTTTGTTTGAAGGAAAAGCTTACGAAGTTATCGGGATGCAGAACTTGGGCACTCGCCTTAGTTTGAAGCCCGATACCAACAGTAAAACTAAGTACAAAACGGCAGCTTTAAGCAAAGTTAAACCATTAAAAAGAAGAGGAGGAATCTGTGAACAACAAACATGATTTGGATAATTGGGAGACATTTAGTCCCACAAATTATCCCGCCATTCCTCTCGACGCCGACGTAAAGTACGGCGCGAGGCTCCTGGCGGAAAAAGCTGAATTGCCCTTAACTCCCGTGCCCGCAACCACAGAACCCGATCGCCCAAACCTCCCTCACTGGCTACACTCCTTGGATAGCTGTCCGAGTACCAACAGTTGGGCGATCGCCCGCGCGGCCCAACTCCACCACGGAGATGCTGTATTTACTAGGCGGCAAACCAGCGGGCGCGGCCAACACGGGCGCACCTGGCACGCCCCAAGCGGTGTCTTGACTGTTAGTTTTGTACTCGAAAACCTCAACCCCACTCTGTTGCCCGGACTCAGTTTAGCGGCCGGTTTAGCGGTGATTTACGCGATCGAAGATTTGGTTCCCGACTGTCGCGATATGCTGCGCCTGAAATGGCCAAACGATGTCTGGATCGATCGCCACAAATTAGCCGGAATTCTCTGCGAAGCCACCAACGGCAATGTTTCTGGCAAAACTCGCGCGGTTGTGGGAATTGGGATCAACCGCTGCGTAGATTTCGCGGCTGCGGGATTGGATGAAAGCGCCATCGGCAATGCGGTAAGCTTGCATTCTATTGCTAGTACAGTACCAGATGAACTGTGTTTGCTCGATCGACTGCGGCACTATTTACTCGAACTAGCCGATATGTTTTCTACAACAGACAAGCCAGCCTCCAAATCCGGTTTAGCGCTACTTTTGCCGGAATTGCGCCGCCGCGATGCGTTGATTGGCTGCCCGGTGGCGATCGAACTTGCGTCGGAAACCATCTGCGGAGAAGCCGCCGGCATTGACGGAAGCGGCCGCTTGTTAGTATGCTTGGCGGGCGATCGAATACAAGCCTTTACCTCCGGCCGAGTTCGAGTGAATTAAAAGAAAGAAGGAAGTTCGGCAACGGATTGTGTAACGGATGTAACGGATGTAACGGATGTAACGGATGTCAGGAAGTTCGGCAACGGATTGTGTAACGGATGTAACGGATGTCAGTCCGATGGAAGAAGGAAGAAGGGAAATGCAGTCAGAGCAATATTTTCAGCGATAAAAAATGTTCTAACCTTCTTGCCAGTTACTATAAATTAAGAGAAAGAAGTCATTAGTAATTAGGGAAAATTCCCAATTAACAATGCCCGATGCCCGATGTCCGATTCCCTATCCCCGATGCCCAATTCCCTATTCCCCATTCCCTATTTTAATTGATCACCTCAAATACTACCAATCTGCTCAGCCACAGCGGTTGATTTGCCTCCACACCTTCGGGACGACCCTTAGTAGAAGCAACTTGTATTCTGTTGCCATTTATCCCTTGTTTAACCAAAATACCTTTCACATTGGTCGCCCTTTCCAGTGCCAACTTTTGATTTTCGGCCGGAGTGCTTTTAAAATCGCTGTAGCCAATTATCCTCAAATTCTTCGTGCTATTTCCCTCCATATATTCCTTGACTTTGCTAAGCTTTTGTGCTACGTCTTTCACCTGCAAACTTGCCGAACCAGCATCGAAATACACGCGAACTGCCATTCTTTTTGGCTGCGGTTGAGTTCCTATCATCACTGTATTTGTTACAGACTTCACCCCCGGGATTTTCTCAAAAGCTTGAGTGATTTTCTGAGCATCTGGTACTTGGCTCACACTGCCTGTAACGGCGACTTTTCCCTCTGCATAGCGAGCAGAGATATCAATGCTTTCTACTTTATTCAAAAGAGCTGCCGTCCGCTTGACATCGGCTTCGACTAAAACCGGATCGGGAGGTACTTCAACGGCTATAATTTTATTTTCAATTATTGATTTGGGAGCCGCTTTCTGAGCGATTTTTTCCGCTTTCGATCGCAGCTTTTGATTCGGCACTCGTCCCGAAATCTCGAATATTTTATCTTTAACATCTGCAGCGAGGCGATAAACCGATAACTCCGGAGAAGATTGTAAAGCTAAATTCGTATCTGCTTCTAATCTCGCTTCAACTCCGCTGCGGTATTGATGAATTCCCCAAGGTACGCCAATTAAACCTAACGCTGCCAAACCGATAATTGGTAAAATTGGCAGTTTAGGAGATTTAACTTTTACCTCTGTATCGATTAATTTTTGCAGGTTCGAGTTTAGTTCGGCCGGCACAGTGGCTGGATCGCCGTTAAATGACTGGATTTGATCCCCGTATTCTTGAACAATCTTTTTGAATAGCGATCGCATTTTGTACTTAAACCACTGGCGGGTTTCTCCTTGCATAACTACTGCCAGATAACACGAACCCGCTACTTCCAATACTATCTTAGATGTGCCGTATTCTATAGCATCAATCTCTGCAAAATTTCCCGACTGAGATATACAATCCTTAACCAAAGCGCGAATAGCAGTCAGCATCCCCGCTACCATGTCTGATTCTAGCTGTTCGCGTTCAGACTGCTGCACTGCTGAAATTACTAAGCCCGATTTTGCTTGAATTAAAAAGACAGCTTTTACACTCAGTGGTGTTGTTTCTTTCATCAGCAATTCAGCTTCAGAAATTCCCTGCAATTTGGCTTTAATTTTGCGACTAATTCGCTCGGGACTTAAAGATGATTCGAGTTTTTCATTAATCTCCCGCATCATCTCTGCGAGGTATTTTAAAATCGTGCTGCCGATAATCGGATAAAGTGCATCTGACATAGCTTCTCGTTTGAGATGAATTTGCTGTTTGATAGCGGCGGCCATTTCCGGCGCGATCGCCATTGCAATTTCATCGGGCGCTTCACTGATTCTGTGGCTGATTCCCACAGGAAGAGCCGGCGATATGGCTACTCCCATCGATTGCCTGTTTTCTCGGGTTTTGGTATTAATTATTTCATCAATTATCGGAGTTATGGTTTCGGCAAATGATGTTCTCGACTCCTTAATTGTTTGGAGCATCATTTCGGGAAACATGATTTTAATTCTGGCGATTAATTCTTCCCGATTGCCTCCCCATTCAGCATCAGTAATTTTGCGATCGAGTTCACCTACTTTATCGTTTAGTCGGTAATTATAACCTACAACTTCATCTAACAATGGTAAAATAGATTCGATAACCGACTTTTCTAGCTGGGCGTGATGGCTAACCATCAGCTCGTCAATCAAAGGTTTCAATAAATCTGTAAACAAGTCTGTCGATTCATAAATCCGGTGTTCGATGGCCACAATCTGTTGTTCGATCTTCGCGAGTCTTTGCTCAATCTTTTTATGCTGAATGATTGCATCGACAGTGGGGGCGATCGCAGATTCTATCTCTAGCTTTGCTTCCTCGATGTTTCGGGACAGCATTTCTACAATCACTGGCATTATTCTTGCCATCAACCCTTCTATCTCGGCTAAAACTTGCTGCTGAACTTCGACAATCTTACTTTCATTCTTTAATATTTGTGCTGCAATACCGCTGTTTTGAATAGCGGTGTTGACAGCCGGCGCCATCGCCTCTGTCACCTCTAACTTTGTCTCGTCGATTTTCCGGTTCAGCGACTCAATCATTAAGGGCATCAACCTTGCCATTATTTCTTCCGGCTGAGACTTTTGCTGTCGCTGAAGATTATTTAGTCTACTTTCTACGTCGCTCAATTTTCCTTGAACTTCTCTTTGAAGAATTGCTGATTCTATCAAAGGTTTGATCGCCGCTGCTACCTCTAATTTTGATTCATCAATTTTCCGGTTCAGCAAATCAGTTATGGCTGGCATTAGCATCACCATTATCTCTTCTGGTTTGTGAATTGGCGACTGTTGCGTAGCCAGCCTGCGATCGATGATGTTCAATACTTTTTCTTCT
Source organism: Microcoleus sp. OTE_8_concoct_300 (assembly GCF_031383065.1). Lineage (NCBI taxonomy): Bacteria > Bacillati > Cyanobacteriota > Cyanophyceae > Oscillatoriales > Microcoleaceae > Microcoleus > Microcoleus sp. OTE_8_concoct_300. The sequence goes on from NZ_JANMZH010000407.1 coordinate 23,533, forward strand.
ATTTCTACCCAAGCTATTCTTACCTGTACTGAGGGTGCGACAGTTGCTATAACCTCTGATTTTAATTCACTAATTTTGCGGTTCAGCAACTCGCTCACTATCGGCACTAGCTGCTTGATTAAATCTTCTGGTTGCTGCTGGTAACGCTGCTGAATATTCGCAACTCTATCTTCAATTCTTGCTACGTGTTCTTCAACTTTGTTTTGATTGTTAATTACTTGATTAACTGTCGGTGCGATCGCCGAAGCTACCTCTAACTTAGACTCCTCTACCTTGCGGTTGAGCAGCTCGCCCATCACCAACATCAGCCGTTGCATTAACTGTTCTGAATTCGGCAGTTGCTGCAGGTTGAAGTTAGCAATTTGATTTTCCAAATCCGCTATTTTTGTCTGCAATTCGAGGCGATTATTTTTATCATTGCTCGCGAGTTCGATCGCCTTTTTCAATTCAGACTTCAAGCCTTCTAACTCTTCTCTCACTAACTCAGGAATTAACCCTCTCAGTAAATCCATCAACTCTTTCGGTTCAGACATCAGCTTCTCAAAATTTTCTAACCTTTGTTCCACGCTCAAAACATTACTGTAAAATTCCGGCAAATCCCTTTGAAACAGCAGTTGGTGCAACCGCTTAAACTCCTCCACTGCTTGTTCTAATTCTTCCTCCGACGGTCGATATTTTTTTGCTACCTCTGCGGTTCTAGATAAACCGGATTCCTCATTATTGTTTTCTCGTCTTTGAGATGGTATATTTTCATTATTAGTCAATACTTCTGGTACAATCGCCGATGGTTCGAGCAGAAAAGACAATTGATTGCGCCGATTTTCCTCGTCCTTAAGTTGCTCGACCGACTTGTCAGAAAGCGGTAACTTCAGCTTGCTGGGTTCCTTTTTAGATTTCTTCAATAACTGCAATTCACTCAGTATGGTTAGCAATTCCTGAAGTTGCTCTCCAGCTTTAGGACTTGCCAAAGTTGCATCAGAAACCTGTTTTTCTGACTTAGATATTTGGTCTGACTTATCATTAAATGCTGCCATACTGTGCTACCCAAATCTGATTTTAACCGATCGACTCAAATGACCAGCTTGCTTGCCGCCTCGCGCCAGCGAACATCAATAGCAATGACACAATTTTTCGCAGCCAGCGTCAGGCTTACTAAAGCTAGCGCCCTATTTTAGGTGTTGTTCTGCGACTAGCCAACTGGGTCGCCAACTGCAATGCTGCCTTCATGCTGGAGGCATCTGCAATCCCTTGACCTACAATATCAAAAGCTGTGCCGTGATCCGGAGATGTGCGGACAAAAGGCAAGCCAATTGTAGTGTTGACAGCTTTGTCGAAAGCCATCAATTTTACTGGAATCAACCCTTGGTCGTGGTACATTGCCAAGTAACCGTCGTGAGCTTCTGTGGCTAAACCGTACCAAACTTTAGCAGGTTTTACCCACAGGGTATCGGGGGGTACGGGCCCGTCTAACTGCACTTGAGGAAAGCGATCGCGCTGCGTTTCCAACCAAGGTATCATCCAGTCTTGCTCTTCATTTCCCAGTTTGCCATTTTCACCGCTGTGAGGATTTAAGCCAGAAATCGCAATTTTCGGTCTTTCCAGCCCAAAATCTTCCCGCAAACACTCTACCAGCAATTCTAGTTTTTCGCTCAGCAATTCTGGACTCAAAGCATCGGGGACTTGACGGAGGGAAATATGTGTGGTAGCGAGTAAAGTTACCAGCGTCCAGCCACTGTGGGGAGATGTGGCGGCAAACAGCATTCCGAACCGCTGCGATTTTGCCCTTTCTGCCAGGAGTTCTGTTTGTCCGGGATAATTGTAACCTGCCGCCTGCCAGCAAGTTTTGGAAATCGGGCCTGTGACGATCGCGGAGAATTCGCCGGCGATGGTACGGGCGATCGCGCTTTCGAGGTAAGCAAAGCTAGCCGCCCCGCTAGCTGCACTCCCGACACCGGGGACAATTTCGCCCCACTTGCTGTCTGGTTCGATATCAATAATGTTTAATGTTTGGGGATTTGCCGCTTTTGCTGCTGGATTGGTCGATCGCAACTTATCGTAGGTTTGCTGCAACACTATCCTAGAGCCTAGAACCGTCACCTTCAAAGCAGCAGCGGGATCTGCCAATGCCTTGAGAATCACTTCCGGGCCAATTCCCGCCGGATCTCCGAGAGTTACAGCTAGTTTTGATTGCCGATCGAGACTCAAGGCAGTTCTCTCCAACAAAATACAGGAATTTCCGCACTGAAATCTTAGCATTTAGCTAGCTAGTTTGCCAAAAACAGCCGAAAACTCCTTAAAACCTCGCGATTGCGACACAAGGCATCCAAGAACTTAACAGCCGGCTTCACACTCGCTGTTAAGTTCTTGGATGCTGATTGTTGATATAGCCTTTCTCAGTAACATGAGGTGCTCTCGCGGGCATAGGGCATAGGGCATAGGGCATAGGGCATAGGGCATAGGGCATAGGGCATACCTCACTTTTTTGAGAACCGCTATATTATTCGGTTGATACAGAATACCTACCGTCACACAGGCTGTAAAACCGTTGATAGGTTAAACCACGATCGGCAAGTGGAACGATCGAGAAAGAAGTAGTAATGTCGAGTCAACTACCCACACTAACCCGTAGGGTACAGTGTGGGCTTGTGGGAAACCATAAGCTTTGTTGACCGGCCTGAGTTCCTGCTTTCCGGGATCTATGTTATGCCGGTCAAGACACCTTTAAATGAGTGCCAGTTTAAAGCTGTGTCGTCTGAAGTTAAACAGGCTATTGGGAAAAACCACTGCTTGGGACCGAAGAAGCCGGCGATAACTTTGGCGAGGCCAACTTCACGGCGAAAGGAAGAGTAAGACTTAAGTGGCAAAAAGTTATCCTTACTTGCCTATACTTATTTACTTGAGGTAAGTTGACTAGCGATCGCACGCAGTGTTATCTTTACTTGAGAAGCTTTGGCGATCGGAAGATAGCCTACTTATCTTGGGATTAGCCGTCTACCCAACCGCGTTGTCAGTAAACACTAATTATCTAAAGAAAACTTTGGATAAGTTTAGATAAGTTTTACAAAGCAGACAACAATAATGTACATTTTTGTCTGGGATATTAACAAACAGTGTCTAGACCCATGCCATCCGGTATGAGCTAGAGAGTTGATAAAAATTGGATAAAAAAGTAGGGCGCGACACGCCCAAACTCTAGGCCAGTATCCTAGTAAGCTTGATTCAGATCGGTCCGCACAGATTGTCTAAACTAGACTGTTTGGTTGTTACTTTGGTACGGTCAAATAGTTCAGGAATTGCTCGCAAGAGATAGCTAATTTTCAGGTAGGTCGCTGAATTAAGAATCCCCGTCTCTAACACAGCGGAGAGTGTCAAATTATGTTTAATTTTGCGATCGTCAAGGAACTCTAAAATCAATGAACCCTGAAATTTTCAACGCAGCCTTTTTGTCCTTTTCCTTAATTTTCGTCGGTATCGGTGGAGGCTTCCTACTCCTCAAACTCCAAGGCGGCGGAGAGTAAGTCATACCGGACGCAGAAATCGGGTTTTTCTACCATAAAAATCATGCAACCGCCTTGGCAAGATTAGAAAAACCCGGTTTATTCAAATTTAGTCTCAGATTCCTGAGTGATTTAAACACATCGTGGCGAAGACATATAGCCTTTCTCAGTAACATGAGGTACTATCTGGCATAGGGCATGGGGCATGGGGCATGGGGCATTGGGCATACCTCACCACGCGATCGAACCGCTATAAGTATCAAGGCCCAAAGCAAAATTTTTAGCGGCCTATAAATAAATAAACAGGCATTTCGCTCTCGCAGATGTTTTCTTGACTCCGCCCAAAAACGGATAGTTGTGAACGACAGGAGTCGCCATCCGCCCAAAATTTTCGACTCTTGTTCAATATCCCAGATTCATCTGTGGAATAAATCTAAAATCCTTCGACGCTCGCGCGAACCGAAGGTCTGGGCCCGAAGTCTAAAATCTAAAATCTAAAATCTAAAATCGACTGACTCCTGTCTCATCCCGGATGCGGGACGCCTTGGCACATCCCCCTTGCGCCTCGGAGCGCCCCGATGTTTGATTGATGAGAAAATTTCACTTTTTTGTTAAGTTTTTATAAAAAACTGAGAAAGACCTGATACTATTTTATAGAAAGTTTAAGATTCATAAATTAATCCCTAGATGACTTTATTGATTGTAGGTGCCACCGGCACTCTCGGCCGCCAAATAGCCCGCCGCGCCCTAGACGAGGGCTACCAGGTGCGCTGTTTAGTCAGAAGTTACAGAAAAGCTGCATTTTTGAAAGAATGGGGCGCCGAACTCGTACCCGGGAACCTTTGCCAACCAGACAGTCTGCCTCCGGCGCTAGAAGGCGTCAGTGCTATCATCGATGCAGCAACCGCCAGTGCCAGCGATTCTGTCAGCATCAAAAGAGTAGACTGGGACGGAAAAGTATCGCTGATCCAAGCAGCAGCAGCAGCAGGCATCAAGCGTTACATATTCTTTTCGTTTCTCGACGCCGAGAAATATCCCCAAGTCCCTTTGTTGGAAATTAAGCGCTGTACCGAGCTGTTCTTAGCAGAATCCGGTTTAGACTACACAATATTGAGACCTTGCGGCTTTTTGCAAGGACTGCTGAGCCTGTATGCAATGCCGATTTTGGACAATCAGGCAGTCTGGCTGCCCAAGAAGCCGTCCGCCCTTGCCTACATGAACACTCAGGATGTTGCTAAATTTGCCATCCGGGCCCTTTTGGTTCCCGAAACCGAGAAAAAAAGCTTTCCGGTGGTGGGGAATCGCGCTTGGGATGCTGACGAAATCGTGCGGTTGTGCGAACGGCTGTCAGGGAAGGAAGCGAAAATTACGCGCACCCCAGACGCCTTGTTGCAGGCTACTCGTCAATTAGCTACGCTCTTTCAGTGGAGTTGGAACGTAGCTGACAGATTGGCTTTTTCAGAAGTTTTGGCAGCCGGAAAACCCTTGAAAGCTCCGATGGATGAGGTTTACAGTGTCTTCGGAATCGATCCCAAAGAAACTACTACTTTGGAATCTTATCTCGAAGAATACTTTAATCTGATTATGAAGAAGCTCAAGGAAATAGAGTACGAGCAGCTTAAGACGAAAAAACGGAGTAAACAAAAAATGCCCTTTACATTTTAAAGTGCCGAAAGCTGGGATTATATACAACGACGTTAAACCTGTGGCTTGTCGCATCGCCGCAGAGTTGCAAGACAAGCTGACTGCCCGCGGCTGGGAGGTCTGCTCGGTTTCTGGTTCGGGAGGAATTCTGGGCTATTCTAGCCCTTCTCGCCCGATGTGCCACACTCCGATCGACCAACTCGTCCCCCCCGGTTTTGACAGCGACATGGAGTTTGCAGTGGTGTTGGGCGGCGACGGTACGGTGCTGTCGGCATTTCGCCAAGTTGCTCCCATCGGAGTGCCACTGCTGACTGTCAATACCGGTCACATGGGCTTTTTGACAGAAACTTACCTGAACTTGCTGCCGCAAGCTTTGGAAAAGGTAATCGCCGGAGAATACGAAATAGAAGAAAGATCGATGCTGGCGGTGCGGCTGTTTCGGGACAACGACTGCCTCTGGGAAGCCCTTTGTCTCAATGAAATGGTGCTGCACCGCGAACCGCTGACTTGTATGTGTCATTTTGAAGTGGCGATCGGTCAGCACGCATCTGTGGACATTGCCGCAGATGGAGTCATCATCGCAACTCCGACAGGATCGACAGCTTACGCCCTTTCTGCCGGTGGCCCTGTCATCATTCCGGGAGTGCCGGTGTTGCAGTTGCTGCCTATTTGCCCGCATTCAATGGCTTCGCGGGCTTTGGTGTTTTCCAACACTGAGCCGATCAAGATTTTGCCGGCAAGTCCGAACCGCCTGGTAATGGTGGTAGACGGGAACGGCGGATGTTATGTTTTGCCGGAGGATTGGGTGCAAGTCGAGCGATCTCCGTACCAAGCCCGCTTTATTCGGGTGCAATCTTTTGAGTTTTTCCACATTTTGCGGGAAAAATTGGGCTGGGGTTTGCCTCACATTGCTAAACCGAGTTCCGTTGAGTTGCCTTGATAGTTGTTGTTGACACTCCCCGGCCTAAAGGTACGGGGATTGTTGGCTCAACCAGTTGGCTTGCTCGTAGATATCATATCAAGTCCTAACTGTGGGAGCTCGCAATCATAATCACTCCAAACCGCAATTCCCGTTCCCGTTTTTCAGCGATTGAAGGGATTTTGATTTCTTTATCTGTTGATAAATCCTAGAATAAAGCAGCAATTAGTGTTGGTAATGTAGGGCGACATTTATCCACCGGAATCGTTGATTCTCGATCGAGCTTCCGAATCATCTCCAAGCTCAGGCTGCGTTTGCCAGATAACGGTATAGTTGGAGTGTCTTCATTTCTATTCACTCTGCTTAGGACGGATTTCAAATTCTGAACGTGTCCGGAAGAAACAGACATCAAACTCGAAGAAGAAATTAGCTTGCCCCAAAATCAAAGGTACATTGGTTGCTTGTGTCCAGGCAAATGCCAGGTTAAGCGTTGGGAATGAACTAACTCGAGCATTAACAACGACTGCGCGGGCTTCAAATCGAGCCAAATTCCCAGCCAATACGATTGAGAGTGTCTCATTTTCCCAGACTAAGCCCAGTTGTAGCCCTAACTCCTATGGCAAAACATTAACGCTTGCGCCTGTATCTAATAAGCCCTCAGCGTTCAAAGATTGACCGTTCAGGCTGAGTGTCAATGGCAGATACGGCATTCGATCGACCATGCCAAGACTGGTGTCAATGATTTTGTAGGGAAATCTCTGAGCGTCAATCATTCTGTTCTTGTTGTTTTGTCGTCAGAAGATTCATTAAAACATTGGCAGCCTCAGAGCAATTGTAAGGCGACCAGACCGGATACTCTCGATCGGCAACAAAAAAGTTTGTAGCATTTTCTTCTTTGACCAGTTCTGTTGCCAGAAACTGCATCAGCCGAAGCTTGTCAATTTTTGAAAGTTCCTGGATCTGTGACATTAGTTCAGCTAATAGCATTTGAGAATCTCCTCGTTTGAGGTTTGGTGAAAAGATTGGATCTACTAGCTTGTTGCATGGTGCGCGATCGAAGCGTGTCTATTTATTCTACCAAGTTTCTGTAGGTCAAGCTCTCGATCGAGCTTCCGAATCATCTCCAAGGTCACGCACTACACGACAATAATTATTAATGCTATTACCTATATCAAAAACTAGGTCAATTACTTTTTCTCTATAATCCATTACGACAACCTTACATGGAGTCTGAGGAAAATCACAACCCTCATAAATGAAGGGATCGAGTCTGTAGCCTAGATCCATTAAAATACCACTTTTAAGATGAAAATAAAACTCGGTATCTAAAAGACTACGATGTTTAATTGTATTTACGAATGCAGCAATGTATTTAAACTCAGCCGAAGCAATAAGATTATCAGCTCCTTTGATTATTTCAGCTATAGATTGACTTCTAACTACATCGAGAGAGCTAAGGGCAGTCAGTTTATTTTTGATATTATGGATAGATATTTGTCTGCTAACTAAATACTCTGATTCAGCCTGTAAAGGCTTTAGAACTATGACATTGATAACATGTGCGAGAATATCAGCTAGTGAATGTAGATTTGTCGAAATTGACTCAGTATATATCTCAACTTCAAGCTGAGAGGAGCGTAGAGCTGTAGACTCAAAATTCGTTGGTATTGATTCATCCGATGCACTTAGACGCTGAACAAGAAACATAATACGGTCAATTTTATTCTTGACTGCTTTTACGTACACCTCTGCTTCACTTGCAATGCCTGTAGGACATAGCTGAGGAATTTCTTGCGCTTTCCATACCATGTTACTCATAAAAACTCTAACAGCCAAACCTATGTTTTCTATCTAACTTATAATTGTATCGCAGTTGCGGTACAATACTGGATATAGTCGAATTATACCGCAGCTCAAGGATGTATGTCAACCCCTTCTTACTCCCATCATAATCTCCTTTCCTAGATCAAGTTCGCTGCACGATTCGGCTCAAACACTTAAGCCGTCGTACCAAAAAAAGCTATCTTTATTAGATTTTAGATTAGAGAACATTTAGAGTCGATCTAACAATGTTGGGATTATCTTCATTGTGTTCTCGATCTTTGCAAAATCTTAGCCTATGTCAGTTCAATTCCCAATGTCATATTGATATATTTTTAAGCCTTGGATAAAGCGAAAATCTTTGAGGTTTAGGGTATAAAGGCTAATGTTATGGGTTAGGGCGGTGGCGGCAATCATGGCATCGGGAATTGTGAGTTTATGGCTTAGGGAATATTGCGCCATGAGTAGGATGAATTGCTCTGAGATGGGTCGATCGATGGGAATATTTTGAAGTAAGTCGAGGTGTTTTTGAATGCGGTTTAGTTCGTTTTTGTTGAGTGCGCCATAGTACAGTTCTGCTCTGGTGATAATGCTAATGGTTAAGTTCTGGCTGCCGATTTGCCGTAATTCTTGAATGATGGCGGTATTGTTTTTATAGAATTCGATGAGAATATTGGTGTCACACAAAATCATTGGTTTTCTTTACACCATGCGTCTTTGCGAATATCGTCTAGGGTGATATTTTTTCCTTCCCAGATTCCGGCTAGCTCAAAAAAGGATTGTTCTTGATTGGAGTCATCTTTTTTTGGTTCTATCGTTTTAGTTTGGCTGGCTTGAAATTCTAGAAACTCGATAAATTCAATAACTTTATTGCGTTGTTCGGGGGAAAAATGTTGGATTTTTTGGATTGCCATTTCTAGGGTTAACATGGGTTTCTCCTTGGTTATTTTTGGTACTATTTTAACGATTTACACAAACATCTTTTTTTTGGATCTACTAGCTTGTTGCATGGGTGCGCGATCGCAGCGTATCTATTTATGCTACCAATTTTCTGTAGGTCAAGCTCTCGATCGAGCTTCCGAATCATCTCCAAAGTCAGGCAGCGTTTACCATATAACGACCGTGTTCAGCGGCGGCAGACAGGTTAGAGCACCCACCGATAACCTCTGTTCTGTCCGCACCAACGCAGTGTTAGGCGGGCTTCAACAACTTAACTAAAAACCCAATAGAGCCTTTTGAACTTCCTCCGGTGAGACTTGAACTAGATTTTCAGTCGTGACAGGTTTGTACTGGTGACTCAACTCAATCATTCCGCCAACAGCGTTTACAAGCCTAAGTTGACGATAGAAAGACGGATTTGACCATACCGGCCCTTCAAGAACACCATAATCGTTTGTACCTTTAATTTTGTAAAAGGGTTTACTCATTTCTATCTAATCCTATTTACTGTTGATTGAGTTTTCCATTATTTTTGATTTTTTGAATAGATATCTTGAAATGATTCAAAATCTATTGCTATAGCACTCGTCCCCTGGTTTGCCAAACGGAGTTCCTGACAAATAATTGTATAAATTGCTGGAGGAAATCCCCCAGGAAACAGCCATCTTGTACCTCCATCTTCCATTGTCACAATACCTGAGATATTGGGATACCTATAACCAAGCTCATTTCTTATAATATGTCTCGAGAGTTCCCTACTATGTGTAAAACCTAAAGGACGCAGATCCTTTAGTAGTCGATATAACTCATAAGCCTCCGCTGTATCTAAGCGGCGATACCTCCTAGCTATTTTTAGAATTTCATCAACCTCCGCTGCATCTAAGTCATACTTCTTAGCTATGCTTAGAATTTCATAAACCTTCGTTATATCTAAGCCATACTTCTTAGCTATTCTTACAATTTCATCAACCTCCGCTGTATCTAAGCCATACGTCTCAGCTATTCTTAGAATTTCACAAGCCTCCGCTGTATCTAAGCCATACTTCTTAGCTATTTTAACTATGCTTGCAATTTCATAAGCCTCCGCTGTATCTAAGTCATACTCCTTAGCTATTCCTACAATTTCATAAGCCTCCGCTGTATCTAAGTCATACTTCTTAGCTATTCCTACAATTTCATAAGCCTCCGCTGTATCTAAGTCATACTTCTTAGCTATTCTTACAATTTCATAAGCCTCCGCTGTATCTAAGTCATACTTCTTAGCTATTCTTACAATTTCATTTTGGAGTAAAGCTTCTGCTTCCCTGCGTCGCTCCTCCTCTGCCGCTCTAAGCTGACTCTCTAAGTTATCTCGCTCAACACTTAGTTCATGTCTGCCATCAACTCCAACCAACTCTATCGTTACAAGGTCAAGCCAACTAGGTTTTCGAGAGCCTATATTTTTCCAGATACTCTCTACTTTTTGGATCAAACCACCTAATTCCTTTGTGTAACTTTGAGGGATATGGTTTGCGTTTAGCCAAAGCTTACTAACTTGTTCGCCTTTTTCGGTGGTTTCAATTTCATACCAGAAATTGACTGTTTCAAAAGCTTCGCCACTGTCCAGTTTTTGAGCTAATTCAGGATGTTTTCTCCTGATTTTTTTAATATGGCAGAAAACTTTTCCATCAGGATTAAAAAAAGTACGACCGACAAATCCAAATCCTCTATCACGATTCCAATTGTAGCTTTTGATACTGCCGAAGTCTATTGTCATAAAGCTAATTCTCTATATAGCCTAATAATACCGCAGATCTAGGATGTAGGTCAACCCGTTCTTACTCCCCATCAGAATCTCCTTTCCTCGATCGAGTTCGCAGCACGATTCGACTCAATCACTTAAGCCGCCGCACTGAAAAAAGCTATCTTTATTAGATTTTAGATGAGAGAGCATTTAGAGTCGATCGCACACCCTCGGCGATCGGTACAATTATGATAAAGCAAGCAGCGATAAACTCTCATCTTCATAAAATAATTCGATCGCGTTAAAATTCCGACGCAGCAAATTTTCAATTTGCAATGTCGAACAGTTTCCCAGGCGAAGCCAAATAACTTTCGGTGGATTCCCAAATACTAAGCTCAGGTCGTGCATATCCGCGTCTTTCGAGACAATCATCAAATTATTGTATGAATGCATAATCCCAAACTATTGGGTCGATCGTTGCTTTCATTCCCACATCTCGAACGTGAAGCGAATTTGGGAAAATATCGCTCAAACGATTCGGCAACTTGGGCGACAAGTTTTCATCAAAAAGTAATTTCATGCCGATAAGGTGGCGGTCATAAACCTACGCTCGCGGTCAGCAGCATAAGCAATGCAGGCTTTTAAATCTTCTCGCGTCAAATCTGGAAAATCGTCGAGAATTTCTGCTTCGGTCATCTCGGAAGCCAGGTACTCAAGCACTTCATAAACCGTAATTCGCAAGCCGCGTACACAAGGCTTACCACCGCGTTTATTTGCTTCGATCGTGATGTGGTTTCGGTAGTTCATAGTTGGAATTTTTGAGAATCTCCTCGTTTGATGTTTGGCGAAAAGATTGGATATACTAGCTTGTTGCATGGGTGCGCGATCGAATAATTGTATTGCAGTTACGGTACAATACTGGATATAATCGAGTAATACCGCAGCTAGATCGTGTGTGTCAACCGCTTCTTAATTATATTTTAGATTAGAGTCGATCGCACACTTTCGGCGATCGGAAAAATACAGACATTCATCAGAACTTCTTCACGCACGAATAACTGTAACGGTTCGCCCCATTGGTGTCAGATGAATTTCAGTATTCAGTCGTTCTTCTAATTCGAGCGCATTCTCGCGCCGATCGAATATCACCAACCAACCGGAATCTTGTCCCAATCGTGCCAAATACCCATCCAACTGTTCCAACCCTTTACTCAAGGGGTCGATTTTTCTAGTCCGCCAAACCTTCAATTCAATTCCCAATGTTACCTCACCATAACGCAAACATAAATCCATTCTGTCGCGTCCGATCGCATATTCCCTCTCCAACGTTCCCCCACCATTAATCACCCGATGCAGAAATGCCATCAACACTAAATGCGGGGCAATTTCGGGATAAGATGCACTTTTGAGTAACGGTTCGCCATGCTGTAGCCAAAATTCCAGAAAAGTTTTGAGTAACGCTTGCGTGTCTAATTTGCCTTCATGAGTCAACCAACTCGGTGCAATTTGCGGCAGAGAAGCCATTGGCGTTACGGTGAGTACGCGGGGCAAAACTTCGCGATAAATTGGGTTGGCGATCGTCAATCCACCCTGAACATCCATCTTACACAAACCCAAATCGATTAAAAACTGAATATCATCATTGGGGATATTGCCCAGTTCCAAACCCGCCAACATCGGCTCGATAATGGCTTTGACTCGGTTTTCTCTGAGTCGTTCTGCCAAACTATCCAAATGCGTATCTTGCCGTTGTATTAAAATTTCTTTAGCTGATAAAATATGTTGTGGTGTAATTTCTATAGATTCATCTGTTACTAATTCTTCTACAATTTCCTTAGCCAAAGCATTCACTAACCAAGGTTGTCCCTGAGTCAGTTCAAAAGCTAAGGCTACGGCTTCAGGTGTAAAAACTTGTCCGGTATCTTGGGTATGTTGCGCGTAGAGTTCCGCGACTTCAGAGGCATTAAAATCTCTGAGAGTAATCGATCGCACTTTAATATTAAACGGACTGGATGTATTGAGTCGATCGCTTCCCCCCGCAGCCACTTTGTAATCGCGAACATCCCGCAAACCAATTAAGCCCACCGATTGCGGAAACGCTTTCGGGCGATTGGGATAACCATCGCGTAATTGGCGCAGAATAGAAATCAAAGCTTGGTCTTGTAGTGCGTCAATTTCATCGATAAAAATCACCAAAGGACGAGGAGAAGATTGTGTCCACAGGCTGAGTACATGGCCGATTTGCTGTCCCGGTTCCGACGAGGGCCAAGCAGGCGGCTGCAATTCTGGGGAAAGTCGAATCGAAATCGCCCGTCGCCAAGCACCGAGAATGGCATCCTCTGCACCCGCGATGTCTTGACTGAAGGGTGCGCCCACTTCAACTGACAGCATCACGGCGGTGTATTGTCCGCTTTCGGTGAGTTGTTTGGCTAACGCCAGCATGGCGGTGGTTTTTCCCACTTGCCGGGGTGCGTGGATGACGAAATAGTTCTGCTGAGCAATCAGTCGTTCCAGGCTAGGAATGCGACGGGTAGCAGGAAGTACGTAGTGGATATCCTCGCGGCAGGGGCCAGCGGTATTGAACCAACGCGGCATAGGTCAACTGGGGCGAATGGGCTGCTCTCAGTTTACTGTAGTGTTGTTGGAATGGCGTTCTAGTTGTTAAGCGGGGGTTTGTACCGACTCTCCGAACCCGATGAAACTCTCTATGAGCGAAAGTCGTGCTCGATTCTTGATTCATAGAACGGAAGAACCCCAACTGCCAACTGCCAAAGTTTCACTCTTCTACCCGATAGCCCAATTCCGCCAAACGAGTGCGCGACTGCCGCCACTTCGGCTGCACCTTGACAAATAACTCCAAATATACTTTGCCTTCAATTAACTTTTGAATCTGTTCCCGGGCCGCACTGCCGATCGACTTGAGCATACTGCCGCTTTTACCGATTAAAATACCTTTTTGGGAATCCCGTTCGACGTGAATTGTCGCCAGAATGCGCGTAATTTTTGCTTCTTCTTGAACTATGTCGATCGCAATTGCTACCGAATGCGGCACTTCTTCCCGCGTCAGCAGCAAAATCTGTTCCCGAATCAATTCGCCCATAATAAAGCGTTCCGGCTGGTCAGTCACCAAATCTGGCGGATAATAATAAGGCCCAACCTCTAAATGTTCGATTAACAATTTTTGCAGCGACTCGACACCCTCGCCCGTGAGAGCGGAAAATTTCACTACAGGCCACTCTGGATTGACAATTTGCTGGTAAGTTCGATCGATCAACACGCAATCCGACGGTTGTTCGTCCAACTTATTCATCCCAAAAATCACCGGAATGCCGATATTGCTGAGAATTTCGACAATATATCGATCGCCCCCTCCCGATTCCACCGAACCATCCACCACAAACAGCACCACATCCACCGACTTAATCGCGGTGCGGGCATTCTGCACTAAAACCTTGCCCAATTCGTGGTGCGGCTTGTGAATTCCGGGAGTATCTACAAAAATAATTTGTGCTTCAGGTGTCGTCAGGATGCCCCGTAGCCTGTTGCGCGTCGTCTGAGACACCGGCGAAGTAATTGCAATTTTCTGCCCCACCAACTGATTCATCAGCGTTGATTTTCCGACATTCGGGCGTCCGACAATACCCACAAAGCCCGATTTGTAACCCGCCGGAGCTGCGGGAACACCCATAATATCCGATACGTCGATAAATTTACTATCTTCCACCAAAATCACCTATTTTCAAGCCCCTTCTCTGTCTATTGTCGCCTGAAAATACTCAAACGGCCATCGATGCACTCTAGCATCTTTCTCCCCCTGCTATAGCCCGCAACACTCAAAGCTCGATCGAGCCGCCAACCAGTCTTAAAACGTGATACCCGATCGGCAAAACTTGATATCTGAGACAAAATTTGATAAAGTTCCAATGACATCGATCGAAAATGAATCATTCTGGTAAAACCGACTCTCCAATGCTGTAACAACTTCAGATGTGTAAATATCTCACTCAACTGAAACTATTCTACAGCTTGTCAGGCAAACCATTTTTAACATTTTTGAAGATGTTTGGTAATAAATTAGCTTTGTTGAACTCAAACTCAAAAGCTCAATATCATCAGGCGCTTTCTCAATAAAAGCTAGTGTCTTTTGATCCTACCTAAATTAGTGCTAATCGTCATCAAGCTGAGGAGATAAATCGGATGAAATCGAAATTATTTTGGAGTGTCTGCACCGTTTTGGTAGCAAGCTTGCCTATTCCCGCCTTCGCTCAAACAAGCCCTCCAACTAGCCCTCAAGCAGGTGTTGACTACAAAGGCGGCTCGATGAAATACCAAATGCTACCAGGCAGAATACAGGACAGAGCCTTGCCCAAAGCCTTTGATTTTCCAATTATTACCAATGTTGCTACTGACACTAGCATCACCTCGGATTTCCTAATTACCGATCAGTTTAGCGCGCCGCCGGGTCGTACCGAATACACCGGAGCTCTCACCGCCTGGGCAGCATCAATCAGAGAATGTCTGGCAAAACAGCCCCGTTTGATTCGAGCCAGCACCAAGAACCCGATTCAGATTAATGGTACAGTAGGCACGATTGTTAGAAACGCAAATAACCGTGCAGTTTGCAGATAAACCCGCAATATCACGGTGGCTAAATTGACTGTAATTGCTGTAAGGGCGGGTTCACCAATATCTCCAATGCAAGCATCGATACAGTAAACCCCTCACCGCGACGATATTGTGGTCAATCGACCCCACTTGATATAACTTCCGCTGTCTGAATAAAAAAACTAGAGAGTGTTTTTGAACAAAAAGAGCAATAGAAAACCTATTGCTCTTTTTGTTGTGAGCGAAATTTCAATTAATATCTATTAGAACTTATATGATGTCCGCTAGAACGACATCATATAAGAGGTTTGTAGTGAGGAATGCAAGTCCTTATCCAACTTTGAGGACTTGCATTCCTCACTGCAAACGACATTATTACGCAGAAACCAGCTTTTTTCCAAAATATCCCGTGGAAGCCGAGGGATATGGATTTTAACACCCGGTTTATGAAAGTTTGTCTGCGTAATTCAGGATTTAGTAGCGCAAAATTCATCTTTACTTAGTAAAATTTCGCCATAATCAGGAATCCAAGCTAGCCACTTATCATCCGAACATTCACACAACAGCCACGCTTCCTCAAAGCTGAATGCGGTTGGCGGATTGAACAATTTAACCCAAATAGAAGGAACCAATTTGGGTGCAGGATAGGCGCAGCCAAAGTTTTCCCAGTCACGGACAGTGGCGAAGCTTCCGGGGATTGATTGGGATTGCCAAGTACGAATATCTGTTTGCAGTTTCATAAAAACTCCTTTTGGGCTAAGAGTCTGCACCAGGGCGGCGCTGTCATAAGGCAGGGCGATGGCGCAGATAAACTTTGATTATGTAGTGTATGCTACCGAATTTCCCAGGCGAATGTGTAAGGTTGTAGCAAAAATTTACAATCGACAGGAAAAAACGGATTCCAAGCTGAAAAGGTCGATCGGCTATTGTTGCGCTCGGCAACGATCGCCTCCCATAGCAAAAAACATCTGATTTATAGCGGTTCTCAATAAAATGAGCTACACACCCGCAACTGATGCCCACGGAGGCCACGGAGGCCACGGAGACCACGGAGGCCGCGAGAGCACCTCATGTTACTCAGAAAGGCTATATTTCAAAAACTCCCACATGAACCAAACTGCAAAATCCCAGTGGAAAACTCTAGATCGGTTTGTAGAAATCAACTCTCATTGGGTAAAACTAATCGCCGAACATCTCGAAACAACCGAAGGGCAAATAGTAGAATATTGGCGAGTAGAAAGAGCAGATTCAGTTGTAATCTTGACAATTCAAGCTGAAAAATTTCTGTTTCCCACACCGATGTATCGCCCCGGCGTAGCATCCGCAACCCTCGATTTTCCCGGCGGTCGCGTACCAGCGCAAGTCACGCCAGCAGCGGCAGTTCCAGCTATAATCAAGAGGGAACTAGGCGTGACAGAAAGTGCGATCGCCCGCATCCAACCGATTAACACCATCGGCTGGGCAATAAACAGTTCCTTCTCCAATCAAAAACTCTACGGTTTTGTTGCAGAATTGCACCCTACAGCAACAGTAAACCCCGAACTTATCGGTGCTGAATATTCTGTCACCCCAGACGGAATTCGCGACTTGCTCAAAAAATTAACTTGCCTACAATGTCGAGCTTTACTGCTAGAATGGCACAATCAAGTCGATTTTAGATTTTAGATTTTAGATTTTAGATTTTAGATGGGGAATTGTCCCCCAATGCTCGCTGATTTGAATTTTAGGACTTACGCTCATCAACCCGGTTTCTAGGACAAATCTTGGGTTAGGCAGCAAATTATCTAGGAAAAAACCGGGTTGATAGCCCCTTGTGTGTAAGTCCTAAAATTATTGAAAACCAACATCACCGAAACTAATCATGCCTCTCAATAATGAATTTGCTGTCGAATGCCTTGAGGTTACATATCGCATCAACCGCAGGCATTTAGTAGACAAACTCAATTTCAAAGTGCTGCAAGGAGAAGTTTTAGTATTGCTGGGACGAAGTGGGAGTGGCAAAACTACTACCATGAAATTGATTAACAATTTACTAACGCCAAGCAGTGGTGAAGTTCTTGTCATGGGAAAACCCACAACTCAGTGGAACCCAATTCAACTGCGCCGAAAAATTGGCTATGTGATTCAAGAAATCGGTTTATTTCCCCATTTTACCGTCGAGCAAAACGTCGGTTTAGTGCCGAAATTGGAAGGTTGGGAGGGCGATCGTATTCAATCTCGCGTCCGCCAACTGTTAGAATTAGTCAACCTCGATCCCCAGCACTTCGCTAAACGCTATCCCCATCAGTTATCCGGGGGACAGCGGCAGCGGGTAGGCGTCGCTAGAGCACTGGCGGCTGACCCTCCGGTGCTGTTAATGGACGAACCGTTTGGTGCTTTAGACCCCATTACTCGTCTGGAATTGCAGCGGGAATTCGGTCAATTGCAGCAGCAACTGGGCAAAACAGTGATTTTTGTGACTCACGGCATTCAAGAAGCTTTTTTGTTAGCTTCTAGAATTGGTTTGATGCAAGACGGACGGTTGGTTGAATTGGGATCGCCCGATGATTTTCTAAAATCTCAGCATCCAGAAGCTCGCGCATTTCTTGAATGTTTGCAAGTAGCTAGATTTGAATGATTTTAGCAAAAGTTTGATACTATAGTTTTAGTAACTAAGCTGATAATCAAACGATGCACAGTCTTTACCAGACAGACTTCTATGCTTGGACGCAAGAACAAGCCAAGTTACTTCGCAAGTGTCAGTGGAGTCAACTTGACTTGCCAAATTTAACTGAGGAGATTGAATCTTTGGGCAAACAGGACAAGAACTTAGAAATAGTTTGAGCATTTTGCTGGGACATTTGCTGAAGTGGCAATATCAGCCCCAGCAGCGCAGTCCGAGGAGGCTGTCTACAATTCGAGTGCAGTGGCGGGACACTCAGAGACTTATACAA
Organism: Microcoleus sp. OTE_8_concoct_300; assembly: GCF_031383065.1. Taxonomy (NCBI): domain Bacteria; kingdom Bacillati; phylum Cyanobacteriota; class Cyanophyceae; order Oscillatoriales; family Microcoleaceae; genus Microcoleus; species Microcoleus sp. OTE_8_concoct_300. Next base: position 41,614 of record NZ_JANMZH010000407.1, read on the forward strand.
GATAACCCAAGTCTGAAACCTTACTTGCAAGAAGCTTTCCCAGAAGCTTATCAAAACGGTAGAGATTTGGCAGTAGGAGAAACCGATTTACCTCTTAAAACATTTCCTCCAAACTGCCTTTACAGCTTAGAGGAAATTCTGGACTCTCGCTTCTATCCTGGCGAACCAAGTCCTGAAATGGAAAATGATTTATAAGATTGACAGCAATTAGTAATAACCAATTACCCGATGATAATTTTTATCAACCGCTATGGCGCTGAAATAATTCAGCGCGCCACCGAGCACTTGTATTTAGTAACTGTGGCAATTTTTATCGCTATTAGTGTGGGGATTCCCCTCGGGATTTTAGTCACGAGAAAACCAAAATTGAAAAAGCCGATTTTGGGATTTGCTAATATTATGCAAACAATTCCCAGTTTAGCTTTGTTTGGCTTGCTAATCCCGGTGCCGGTAGTGGGTGGAATAGGCGATAGCACGGCAATTATCGCCCTCACTCTGTATTCTTTACTGCCTATTATCCGCAATACTTATACTGGTATTGTCGGCGTCGATCCGGCGATTACGCAAGCCGGAATAGGCATGGGGATGACGGATATGCAACTGTTATGGCAAGTGGAAATTCCCCTGGCCCTGGGCGTGATTCTGGCGGGCGTGCGAGTGGCCACAGTAATTGCGATCGGACTGGCAACCATTGCGGCTGCAATTGGTGCCGGCGGCTTGGGGGTATTTATTTTTCGGGGCGTTGCTACAGTCAACAATCAGTTACTTTTAGCTGGGGCAATTCCGGCAGCTTTGATGGCATTAGCTGCGGATTTTGGGCTGGGTTTGGTAGAAGCGCGCCTCTCGAAAAGTACATTAAAAACTATTAATGATGACTAAATTCCTCACTACACAATTGGCGGATAAAATTTTAATCTGACTGATAGCAAACCTTCTTCTGAAGATCGATCGCGATTTCACAGTAGCCATTCTGTAGCGTCTGGATGCTTCAGTTTAGGTGACTTACGCCCGCTGACTGATGAAACCCGGTTTCTTCCTATATTTATCGTTCCTCGTCGCAAATTTTGGTAAAAACTGGAAGCGCCCATGCGTAAGCCCTGAAACTGTCCGAAGTGTTGATACATTCTATCTACTTTCAACAAGTTATATCAACTCCGCTAACATCGTCGGGCGTAAAATCGAATCAACAGTCAATACTCAACTATCATTCAGTTTTTCGACCCCTCCTTCAACAGTCAACAGTCAACAGTCAACTATAATTCCGGTGCAACCGGAATTGATATTAGATGCGCGGAAAATTCAACCCCTCAGCGTTGTGATTTTCTCCAAACCAGAAGCATTCGGAGGATTCGCGATCAGATTGCGGATTTCATTTGATCGTGCAATGTACTCTCCATCGCTCAAAACAGCTTCGCTTCCCTCCAGCGAAATAGGATCTGCCAAATCGATCCAAGAACGGCAACCGCCGTATTCAGGAATGTAGGGAATTTCTCTGGTTTCTGCAAGGCGATAAGTCCGCAGCAATAAAATACAAATGGGCTGATTTTGTTTCCATTTCAGGCGATCGCTGACAAATTTTTCATTCCAAATATGGTAAGGAAACAGCGCGGTAATTGCCGGTTCCCAAGCTACCAAAAAAACATCGGTAATCTCAGCCCAACTGCCAATTCTAATAATTTCCGGATGCCAACCAGATTCTACAGTTTTTACCTGACTCGCAAAATCCGGTTTTAATAAATCAGGCTGTTGGTGTTCAAAAGTGGGATACAGCAAAACTTGTTTGTCATTGACATTGAACTGTCCTGCTTGCTCGCGAATTCCTCCCTTCCGCAATAGCACAATCGTTTGGCATTTTTCCAAAGCATTAACTGCTACATTCCATTCTTTCAGTGCGCGAGTAGTTGATTTCATAATAATTTAGTCTTGTTTTAACAATAGTAACAAAATCGCTAGCCTCAAGCAAGTACAGCAACTTTTTTCTGTTAAAATTAGATAGCTTGAGGGTGAATACTAAAAATCTCAATGAGGACTTAGGGTATGGAAAAGCGACAATTGGGGATATCACAAATTCAGATTACCCCGATAATTATGGGGACTTGGCAAGCTGGGAAGCGGATGTGGGTGGGAATTGAGGATGCTGAAACTGTCAAAGCAATGCGCGCCGCTTTTGAGGCAGGTATTACCACCTTTGATACGGCTGAGGGCTACGGAGAAGGGCATTCGGAACAAATTATCGGTCAAGCACTTTCAGATGTGCGATCGCAAGTAGTTTATGCTAGCAAAGTTGGCGCCAGCCACCTGAAACCAGACTTGTTAATCGAAGCCTGCGATCGATCGCTAAAAAACCTCAACACCGATTATATCGACCTTTACCAAATCCACTGGCCCGCTGGCACTTGGAATTCCGAGTTAGTGCCAATTCCAGAAACAATGGACGCCCTGAACAAGTTAAAAGAACAGGGAAAAATTCGGGCGATCGGCGTTTCCAACTTCTCCCGCGCCCAAATAGAAGAGGCGGCCCAATACGGACGCATCGACAGCCTGCAACCGCCCTATTCTCTGTTTTGGCGCTGGGTAGAAAAAGATGCTATGTCCTATTGTGTGGACAATCATATCTCAATCATTGCCTATTCATCTCTAGCTCAAGGAATATTGACAGGTAAATTCGGGCCAGAACACAAGTTTGAAGAAGGCGACCACCGCCCCAAAAATAAGCTATTCATCAAAGAAAATTACGACAGAGTGCAAACAGCATTAAATCAACTCAGACCAATTGCCGATCGCCACCAGACAAGCTTGGGCAACTTAGCTTTAGCTTGGTTGATTTCCCAGCCACAAACAAATGCAATTGTCGGCGCGCGCAACGGAGAACAAGCAGCCGAAAATGCTAAAGCTGCTGAGGTAAAATTGAGTGAAGAGGAATTAAAAGAGATTGACGCGATCGGGCGCACCGTCACCGATCATTTAGACGATAACCCCGTTATGTGGAATTTTTAAAAGGGTTAATTCAGGACTAGCAAAACCTCTATATGTAGGGTGCGCTATTGGCGCGCACCTTACCCCTATAAGTAGCGCCTAAAACCCCTATGAGAATAAGTCCTATAAATTTTATAGAGTCGCGCAAGAGGTATAATATTTACTGCCTAGGGCAAATATTCAAAAACATAAAAGCTAAAATCCGTAATCCGTAATCCCAAATCTAAAATCTAAAGAGGTATAATATTTATTGCCTAGTGCAAATATTCAAAAACATAAAATCTAAAATCCGTAATCCCAAATCCCAAATCTAAAATCCGTAATCCCAAATCCCAAATCTAAAATCTAAAATCTAAAATCGAATGAGTTACTGCCTAAACCCCAACTGTTCCAAGCCACAAAACCCTCCCGCAGCCAAAATTTGCAGGAATTGCCGTTCAAAACTGCTGCTGCGCGATCGCTACCGGGCTATAAAGGCGATCGGACAAGGCGGTTTTGGTAGAACATTCCTCGCCGTTGACGAAGACAAACCCTCCAAACCTCGCTGCGTCATCAAACAATTTTTACCCCCAGAAATCCAACTCATCCCATCAGCAAGCAATCGCAACAGCAAAAAAGCAGCCGAACTTTTTGAACAAGAAGCAATGCGATTAGACGAATTGGGCAAACACCCTCAAATTCCCGAACTCTTAGCCTATTCCATCCAAGACAGCAGACAATATGTAGTCCAAGAATTTATCGACGGGCAAAATTTAGCACAAATTGTAGAAACAGAAGGCACATTTACAGAAAATCAAATTCAAGACTTACTCAATAGCTTATTACCCGTCCTACACTTCATCCATTCCCACAACGTTATTCACCGAGACATCAAACCCGGGAACATCATCCGCCGCGCCGACAAACAATTAGTTTTAGTAGACTTTGGCGCCGCAAAAATTGCCACAGGTACTGCCTTACTCAAAACAGGAACCAGCATCGGCAGCCCCGAATACATCGCCCCCGAACAAGCTAGAGGTAAAGCATTTTTTACCAGCGATTTGTACAGTTTAGGCGTAACTTGTTTGTATTTGCTAACTCAAGTTTCCCCTTTTGACCTCTTCGATCCTGGTGAAGATGCCTGGATATGGCGCCAGTATTTGGCTAACAACCCGGTGAGTGAACAACTGGGTAAAATTTTAGACAAAATGATTGAAAATGCTACCAACCGCCGCTATCAAACGGCTGTTGAAGTATTAAAAGAAATTAATCCCCAAGTTGCGATCGATCTAGCAATTCCTCAAACAAATTCCAAGTTAGTTAAACCAGGAAAAACTCCCGCCCAGCCCCAACAGCAAACCTATAACTGGCAATGTTTTCACACCCTCACAGGTCACAAAAACTTAATTTACTCTGTTGCTTTCAGCCCCAACGGAGAAGTTGTAGCCAGCGGCAGCGATGACAAAACAATCAAGCTGTGGGGAGTTGAAGACGGGCAAGAAATTGTCACCCTCACAGGACACGCTAACTCGGTTTATACAGTAGCTTTCAGCCCGGACGGACAGATGCTAGCCAGCAGCAGCCACGACAAAACAGTAAAACTTTGGCGGATGAAAGATGGACAAGAAATCCGCACCCTGATCGGTCACAGTAACTCAGTTTACGGCGCAGCTTTCAGTCCCGATGGCGAAATTATTGCTAGCAGCAGTTGGGACAAAACAATCAAGATTTGGGGAGTCAAAGACGGGCAAGAAATTCGCACGCTTGCGGGTCACATCAATTTAGTTTATTTTGTTGCTTTTAGCCCGGATGGCGAAACTCTTGCTAGTTGCAGTTGGGACAGAACAATCAAGATTTGGCGCGTCACAGATGGGAAGCTAATTCGCACACTTACAGGTCATACAGACTCCGTTCGCTGCATAGCTTTCAGTCCAAATGGAGAGTTTTTGGCTAGCGGCAGCCATGACAATACTATTAAAATTTGGTGGGTCAAAGATTGGCAAGAAGTTTTAACGATCACAGGACATTCTTGGTATGTTGATTCTATTGCTTTTAGTCCCGATGGCGAGATTCTGGCTAGCAGCAGCAATCAAACAATCAAGATTTGGCGAGTGAAAGACGGTCAAGAAATTTGTAATATTGCAGGTCATACTAACTCGGTTTATTCTGTTAATTTTAGCCCGGAAGGAGAGTTTTTTGCTAGCGGCAGCAGTGACAAAAGTATTAAGATTTGGCAGAACACCATGTTTGTTTGATTAACCACAATCAAAATTGTTTGTAATCCTTGGGCGGGGGCAGGTTTATGAGAATTGTTGGTTGTAGGCAATTATTGTTGGTGGTGAAGCTGCCCCTACAGGAAGTACGATCGATTCACCGGACACGATATGATTCAACCGTTCTCCCTTGCAATTTTCCGTCGCAACTCTCGAATTATTGCACTTGTATGGCGATCGCGCGACAGTTGCCAGCATTCCTCCACAATTTCTGATACATTAAAATTGGGAAAATAACGGCTAACTGAACCTTCGACATATCGATCGTTTTGCAAGTCGTAAATTTTGAGCTTATTTTTCTTAAACAGCCACACTTCCGGCACTTGATAAGGGAAATAATCATCTACATCGGTGTAGCTAGTTACGTCTATTTCAATTACTATATCTGGTGGCGGTTCAACACCCCAAGCAATCCGATCTTTACCAATAATTGCCCCACAATTATCGATATAAAAACAATAATCTGGTTCAATTCCTCTTTCTTCCGGCAAATCCATGGTAATTGGTGTAAACGCTTCATAATCTCGCCCCAAGTAATCTAGCAGAACTTTGACGACATCAGCAATGATATTTGCTTGTTTTCCGTGTACTGGTAAAGGGGACATTAACAAAATCTCTCCTGGTCGATATTTGATGCGCGGAATCTGACGATCGCCCAATTGTTCTACAAGTGCTTGGTAATCCTGCCAAGTACCGGGGAATTTTATCAGTGTTCCTGGTGGTAAGTGAATCTTTTCTGGGGTGACGACTGCGAACATAAAGCTTATACCTCCTGACTAATTATATGTGTTTTTCACCAGAGTCGTCACTGTTTCAGATCAGGCGATCGGGCTATAATAGGTAAACTTAGCTATAATTTAGGCAATGCCCATTACCCAAAATTTGAACCAGATATGACTACAGTAGCTATCCTGCCTGTACTTAATACCAACGGTGAGAAATCTTATCGTGCTATTGCGGGCGATCGGCAGTCTGTTGGCAAAACTGCCGGTCAAGCTTTAGATGCTTTGACTGCTTTGTTAGGTGAAACAGACTTCAGCGCCTTAATAGTCATTCAAAGCTTTAACCCTGACGAATTCTTTACTGTCCAACAACAAAAACGATTATCAGAATTAATGAATTTGTGGCGTACAGCACGCGATCGAGGACAAAGCCTTTCTCCCAAACAACAAGCGGAATTAGAAAGTCTTGTCGAGATAGAACTTCAAGCTGCTACAGTTCGGACAGGAGTTCTCGTACAACGATTGAACTGATGAATCCTTACTACACTTTAGTAGCCGATCGCGCTGCTCATCGCTGCGAATATTGCCGCGCGCCTGAAATCGTATTCAACTTCCCTTTTGAGGTTGAACATATTGTTCCACTTTATCGAGGTGGTAATGATGAAATGTCAAACCTAGCATTAGCTTGTCGCTCTTGCAATCTTCGGAAAGGGACTAATACAAGCGGAATTGATTCTACGTCTAACACAGAAGTTTCTCTCTTTCACCCAAGACAAGATAGGTGGGATGAGCATTTTCAAGTGCAAATCGAGTCTGGTGCGATCGCAGGAATGACACCAACAGGTAGAGTAACAGTTGCGGGTTTGGCAATGAACTCTCAAGCACAGTTAATAGCGCGACAATTATGGATTCGTTTAGGTTTGTTTCCGTAAGTAGCCTAATTTAGTTAGTTTATGGAAAATTTAAAACACGTCGTGCGAATGCACCTCTAAATTATCTGGCTGGCTTACAATACCTTTGACACTACTAATAAACTCATTCTTTTCAATCTATCTGCTTCACTACCTCCCAGGCTAACCCTAACACCTCTGCAATTTGCTCATCCTTTAATCCCAACTGTCGTAATTTACCAACCATTTCAATTTTAACTTGATTCGTGCCATCCTGGTAGTCGGGAGTCGGAGGCTGACTTTTATTTGGGGTAGGAGTGGATAGTTCTGAGCAAGCATTGATATAGTTAATTGTGTTGCTATGACCAAAATGAGTATTATTATTGCGATCGCCAAAATTTATATTCAGATTTAATTGCCGTTCTAGAACAGATTCCAGATTCCCTTTATCAACTGGTTCATCAAAAGCATCAGATAACATTTGCAAAAGCTCGTAACCTACATCCTTAGCATGACCCGCCGTACAACCATAAGTATCTGCAATATCAGAATACTTTTGTCGCTTCAGTATTCCCTCGATAATTTTACGCTGCAAGTCATTGAGATGTTTGCCTGTATTAGCGCTGAGCACTTTATCTACAAATTGCAAGATATCGGCAGTGTCCATCAGTAGGGGGGTCGGAGAACTATCGTTAGTATACCCGACTTTATCCGTCTTTATCCGCCTTGATCCGCCTTGCATCGCAATTTTAGAAATGCCCGTCTTTTTCCGTCTTTTTTCGCTTTGCAGTTTTGTGCGATCGGTCTAT
>NZ_JANMZH010000409.1:0-5271 GCF_031383065.1 Microcoleus sp. OTE_8_concoct_300
GCCATTACCAGCAGCCAACGAACCAGCGGCTGGCATCCCAAATGTCCAAAAGCAGGAAAACTATCCAAACGAAATTCCTTCACCGATTCAGCCATTACCAGCAGTCAACGAACAGGAGGCTGGCATTCCAAATGTCCAAAAGCAGGAGAACTATCCCAGCGAAATTCCTTCACCGATTCAGCCATTACCAGCAGCCAACGAACCAGCGGCTGAGATTTTTACATCCAGCCAGCCAATAGTTGCCATTCCCAATGTTCAAAAGCAGGAGAACTATCCCAGGGAAATTCCCTCACCGATTCAGCCATTACCAGCAGCCAACGAACCAGCGGCTGGCATCCCAAATGTCCAAAAGCAGGAAAACTATCCAAACGAAATTCCCTTACCCATTCAGTCATTAACAGTAGCCAACGAACAAGCGGCTGGCATTCCAAATGTCCAAAAGCATGAAGGAATATCAATATTTCTCCAAAGAGAGGCGATCGCAGAGGCAAACTCCGCTAGAGAATCATTAATACCTAAAGATGCAAGATCGATCGACGAGGTAGGCTCTGTATCTGCCCCCAACCTTTCCCTAATAGCAGGTGAGGCAACAGATACAGCTATTGTAGGGTCTGTTGCCTCTAAGCTGCCTGCGATTCAGACAGATCAGGAACGCAACCAGCCTTTGCCAAGTAGCGGAACTAATCGTTTGACCCCCGCGATCGCCCAGCTTAGTGCTACAGTCCCTTCGGACCCAACCGTTGAGCAAGATGGTACTGTGGTAGCTTCCGGTGCATCACCTGAGAGTACCGACCAAAGTCTAATATCGCTTGCTCAGACAACGAAACCGTCGCCTGTTGGCAGGACACCGGGAGAATTAGAACCTGAACAACTTCAAACCTCTGCACCGGAACAGGTGCAACTAGCATGGGACAAGCCGGGTTTTGTTCAGCAGGATGGGAAAGGAGCCTCAACTGAATCTAGTACCATTCCAGAAGAGCAACCTGCTGGGGAAAGGTCAACCCTTACTCAGCTTCAGAAGCAAACCTCGATCGCCCAAGCCTATTCTGATCCTCAACAGCCTATTGCAGAAGGGCGATCGCTTACTCCTCGTCAACCTGCTAACATCCAGCGAAACTCAGACTCTCAAGAAACAGAAGCATCGCCTCGTGTAAAAGAACAACCTTCTATTGAAGGGCGATCGCTTACTCCGACTCAGCCTGCTAACATTCAGCCAGAGGCAGAGTCTCATCAATCTCAACCCAGTATCACCGCAGAGGATCTCCGACCTGGCGAAACGCAAACTGTCGCCCAGCTATTAAGCCAACCTGGAGCCACTCCCCAACTCCCGAAAGTTTTGGAAAATATTACCACTAGCCAACCTTTAGGTATTACTAAACCTTTGGTTCAACGCTCTGAATTCCTCTCAGAAACTTCTTTCCCAGAAACTGCCCGTATCTTCTCAAGAGATAAGCCTCAAAACTTTTCTCTAAAACCGACTCTTCCCACCTACTCATCAGTTACTAATATACAGGAAAAATCTGAATCCACTTTCAGTAGTGAAGTGCCAAAACAAGATACAATGATTCAACGGCAAGAAAGGGATTTCTCAATGACAGATGTCCCTGATTCCTGGTCAAGCATCGAAGAATTACTCGGTGAAAATAATGCAATACCAAGCGACCTCGCAGTGGTGCAAACCTACTCGACAGGAGTGCAGCAAGCAGTGCCGCGCCAACAGCAGCAAGCAATATCGGATATCCGCACTGCTATGCTGCTGCCCCTTGGAGTTTTTAGCAGTACATCAGGAATTCACAGTTTAGAGTTGCAACAGCAACCAAGTTCTGTGAAATCGTTAATGGAAAAAACTCTCCAATCGAGAACAAAATTGGAAGAAAAAGCTGCTACTCGTAACGCTGAACCTGCTCAAACTATCCCATCCTCTTATCTCGGAGTATCTGAAAAATTAACCCAAGTTACTGAAACAAAGGAAGAGAAAAAAGAAGAAGAACAAAAAACTGATAAAGTGGAAACTTTGGCCCGAGAAATTTATGGTTTGTTGCGGCAGCGCCTAGAGATAGAAAGAGAGCGTCATGGCTTTTACTATAATCCTAGATACTTGTAAAACCTGAAATTTAAAAACATCTATCGACCCTAAAGGGATGAAATCTAACTAAAACTTAGGAGAAAATAATGGAAGGATGGTCTGAAAAGTTTAAAGAAGCTGCCAAAGGCGCACTATTATCAGCAGCCGATATCGCTATATTAGAGGCAGCTAACAAACTCGATCAAGAGCGAGATCAACAATATATTAAAATAGAAGATGCTGCAAAAGAAAGAGCGCTAGCTCAATATAGAAAAGAACAAGTTGATAGTCGTCTTGCTAAAGCTACTTTGATTCCTAGAACTGGGGAAGAAGGTTCTCCAATTAACTTTATGTTCAACCCAACCGATCTGAGTCTTAGCCGGAGCGTTAGTATTACTAACATGAACGGAGCCAGGACACAAAGAGGTTTACCTAAAGTTAACTTTGGCTTTGTGGAGCCATACAAGCTAACCTTAGCTGGAATTTTGTTTGATACTTACGAAACCGGAGCAAGTGTATTAAATAAAATTAAACCATTACTAGATGCCGTTGATTTTTCTAAGTTTCAAGATCCATTCAACAACCAAACAAATGGTGGCAATACCTATCAAGAAAGAGTTGTTAAAGTCAGTGTATTAGGGGGAGCAATGAATACATTTGTTCAGCAAATAGGAGGCAAAAATGTTTTAGGAGCGCAGGAATATGGCTCGGAAAATATAGGACAACAGTCCCTACAGCTCCGAAGACCTCCTGTTTTTTACTTCATTTGGGGTGGCAAAAATTATATGTGCTGTATGGTCAAGCAATTAGACTATAAGTTAACCATGTTTTTACCTAATGGCACTCCAGTGCGAGCAATGGTCAATATCACGTTAGAAGAAGTGGATTTAGGTGTGGCAAGTCGAGCCTTTAGCCAACGTCAGAAATTTGTCAGTGACTAATATCAATAAAACCAAATGATTTATGACTTCCAAACCTACTGATTATGTATCTATTCCCATCATCGAAATTCCCGATGCCGACCAGAAGTTAATGAAGGATTTCAGGAGAGATATCCTCCAAATTAATCTAGAAGAAAGTCTCCATTTACCTGGAATGTTTACCTTGGTAATTAATAATCCTTATGCTCCCTTAGATCAAGAAACAAAAACCTGGCAATACGATTCAATTGTTCAGGTTGGCAAAAGAGTTAAACTTGGTTTTACTTCCAGTACAACGGAATCTACACAAGCTCACACAGCCTATGTTATACAAGGAGAAATTACAAGCATTGAAACTCACTTCACAAGTCGCACCCAAGCGCCAATTATTATTCGAGGTTACGATGTCGCTCACCGCCTGCACCGAGGGCATTATATCCGCTCTTTTCAAGACTACACCGATGCGGATATTGTCAAAGAAATTGCCAAGGAATTAGGCATTGAAATTGGCACGCTAGATCCAAGTGGAGACAAACACGAATACATCTTTCAGGAAAATCAAACTAATATGGAGTTTTTGCGAGAACGAGCGGCTCGCATTGGCTTTGAATTATTTGTTCAAGATGGCAAACTGTATTTTCGCAAACCTAAACAGAATGAAATTTTAAAGCTGCAATGGCTGCGGGATGTATCTAGTTTTCGCGTCCGCATTACCACTGCCGAACAAGTCAAAGCAGTGGAAGTGCGGAGTTGGGACTATGAAAGAAAAGAAGTAATTGTTGCCCGCGCCCCTCAACAAAGTCCTGCGCCTGCATCGAATAGCTCTAATTTAACAGGGCAGACAAAGGTAGCAGTAACTAACGCATCGGATAACTTAGTTATTACGACCACTAATCATGGACGAGGAAGCGACTACAGCCAAAAATTCGGCTCTAACCCTCCAGAGCCGAAAATGATCGTAGTTGATAAGCCGACTGCCACTCTTAAAGAAGCGGAGGTAATGGCAAAAGCGCTATTTAGTGAATTAGAGGGAGATTTTGTCTGTGCGGATGCTCAAGCTCCTGGCGATCCGCGCATTCGACCTGGGAAAGTGATAGAACTAGAAAAAATGGGGCGCTATAGCGGTCAATATTACGTTACCGAAAGCCGCCACTTGTTCTATGAAGGCATTTATACCACAGAGTTTAGCGTGCGGGGGCTGCGAGGAGGCGATTTGCTGCAAACGTTGTCCCCATCTGTGAGGCCCAGACCTGGGCAAACCCATCTGGTAGGCATTGTCACCAATAACAAAGATCCGAAAGGTTGGGGGCGAGTGCGGGTGAAATTCCCAACTCTTAGCCCAGAAAAAGACAGCACGGCTCATGCGAGTTATTGGGCAAGAGTTGTCGGGGTAGGTGCCGGTCCAGGGCGGGGTTTTGACTGCTTGCCAGAAATTAATGATGAAGTGTTGGTGGCTTTTGAACATGGCGATATCCACCGCCCTTATGTGATTGGTGGGGTTTGGAATGGAAAAGATCAACCTCCAGAAAAGGTGGAAAATACAGTGGGCGATCGCTCTCAAGTACGCCTACGAACTTTCAAAACCCGCACAGGTCACACTTTACAATTTGTAGAGGAAACTCAACATAGTAGCCAAGCTGGAATCTACATTACCAGCAGTGGCGGTCATCAAATTGAAATCAATGATAGCGATGGCTCCATAGAAATTCAGACCCAAGAAGGGCAGCGGATTACTTTGAGCGATCGCTCCTCTAACATTACCATCCACTCCACAGGCGACATCAACCTCACACCCGGATCGGGTAAAGTAGTCGTCGCCGGCACCATTTTAACGGGCGGCGTCCTCCTCGGCACTCCACTCAGTTCGGTCAATGTCGGCCAAACTCTGACTAGCTTAAAGGAGCAACTCCAGCAAAATACCGAGGGCGATCGCCAGCGCGATCGCACCGCCGCCGAACTGCGGCAGGAAATTCAAAACAATGCTCAAGCCGATCGCCAGCGCGATGAAACCTTAAAAGCTTTACAAAACCAAGTTCAGCCCAGAACTTCGCCTACTCAGTCTCAGACTGCATCCCCAGCGAACGCCTCTACCAATCCCACCAGCAATCAAAAGTCCGCTCCAGCGAACCCACCAGCAACTTCCTCGCTGACGGGGCGACAGGTCGCCTGAAGAGCAGACAGGGAGGGCACTCTAGACAAATAGCATGAAAAAAGATAGGGTAAGAAAGCTTCTTACCCAAAAACAATTAAATGATACCAAAATTATATCATGCCCATTTGTCAAAA
>NZ_JANMZH010000410.1:0-1926 GCF_031383065.1 Microcoleus sp. OTE_8_concoct_300
TTTTGACAAATGGGCATGATATAATTTTGGTATCATTTAATTGTTTTTGGGTAAGAAGCTTTCTTACCCTATCTTTTTTCATGCTATTTGTCTAGAGTGCCCTCCCTGTCTGCTCTTCAGGCGACCTGTCGCCCCGTCAGAGCATTAATGGATTGTGCTTTGAACTTTAAGCCGGGTCAAATTGTCAGTTTAGAATGTGGAGATGCGTGCCTGCATTCAGAGGTGATCCAAGTGGTTGAGGCACGTCAAGTTTGTTGGGTGCGCCCTTTAATGTTAGTTGTATTACTGTCAGGGAAGGATTTATCGGCGCAATGGTCCCAAGAATACACTTTATCCGATTTGCGGGATGGTGCTGATTTGCTGTGGCCGGGGAGTTTGTTTCGCGCGGCTTTAGATACTGAGGTAATTTCGCTGTTGACTCAGTTGCAGTCTCTGGACTCTGAGAAAAAGGATCGTGCGATCGCTTCTCGGCAACTTAGAGATTTTGTCGATCGAGTTTGGGAAGCTTTTCCGAGTGCTTTTCATTAATCACATATCAACTGTTGATTGTTGACTGTTGACTGTTGACTGTTGACTGTTGAAGGAGGGGTCGAAAAACTGAATGATAGTTGAGTATTGACTGTTGATTCGATTTTACAATTCCGATGCTAGCGGAGTTGATACAGTCTATTCCCGGTTTATTAAGTACACCCCAGAAACCGGGTTTCTTTACAGTTCTCGCATCATTACTGATTCTGTTGCTCGAAACCCGGTTTCTTTGTACTACATTTACAGGGAATATGCTGTATGATAGTCTCTTTATTTTTTAGTCGGCGCAGGCGGACTTCGTTTGTCTAGAAGCGATTGAACTCGCCGACTGTTCGCGGACTCTTATACTAAAATACAGCGTGTGAAAGCTCTGCGGGGTTGAGATTGTTGTGAATAACTTTACCGTCGCGGAACCAGACAACGCGGCGAGTTTGACGCGCGACTTCGGGTTCGTGCGTTACCATAACAACAGTCATGCCGCTTTCGTTGAATTCGGTAAAAATATCCATTACTTCTTGAGTAGTTTTTGTATCCAATGCACCTGTAGGTTCATCAGCCAGCAACAACACGGGACGGTTGACAATAGCCCTAGCAATGGCTACGCGCTGCTGCTGTCCTCCTGATAGTTGATTTGGTCTGTTTTGCAGCCGACTTTCCAGGCCTACTTTTGTTAAAGCATCTACTCCCCGTTCGCGTCTTTCTGCTGTGGGAATCCCGGCATAAACCATCGGTAACATCACATTTTCTAATGCTGTCAATTGAGGCAACAGGTGAAATTGTTGGAAGACAAAACCTAATTTTAAATTGCGAATTCCGGCTAATTCTGTTTCGGGCATTTGGGCGACATCTACGCCGTCTAAGTAGTAACTGCCGCTCGTAGGTCGATCGAGACAGCCGATAATATTCATAGCTGTAGATTTGCCGGAACCCGATGCGCCCATAATCGAGCAATATTCTCCTTGTCTTACGGTCAAGCTGACCCCGTTTAAGGCGCGAACTTCCAAGTCGCCAATCCCGTAAACTTTTGTTACATCTTCCAGACCGACAACAACGGGCTTTGAGAGGACTTGCGGGTCGAGGTCTTGGTATGTATCGGTTTGTAGTTCAGGCATTTTTTTTCTGTGCGATCGACACAACTAACTACTAAGTTAACACTTCTTATCGGTTTTGGCGGGTGGAAGGGCGATCGTTTGGACGCTAATTTCAGTATCAGGCGTCATTGCAAATGCAGCGGAGTGGAGTAAACCTCTTGCAAAAATCCTTTTCATCAATTGATGGGACGGGCAAGATGCCCATCCCACAAGAGTTATTTTTTGGTGTGGGATGGGCATCTTGCCCGTCCTATTTATTTTTTCAAGAGGGTTACTCCACTCCGCTGCATTTGCAATGACGCCTGAT
>NZ_JANMZH010000413.1:0-2625 GCF_031383065.1 Microcoleus sp. OTE_8_concoct_300
CAACGAACCAAACCGCTCCGAGTCATACTCCGTAATCGTAAATTCGGTTAACGTCCGTTCCCCGTTTTCCAACTTCAGCGGCGACAACTTCAGACTGGTTTTGCCCTCCTTGAGACGACTGGCGAAAGTCCTGCCTTGCTCATCCACATTCGTGAGCCTAATTGCCTGCTTATTGAAATAGAAAAACTCTTTATCAAACACTCGTGCATAATCGTTATCCACGAATCGAGCCAGAGCTTCCACAATCTCTAAGCGGCTGGCTGCATCCACCTCTTTTCGCTTCGATCCCTTGCTCTTTTTCAGTGGCTTAAATTTCTCGCTGGCATTAATCAACATCACGCGATCGCGACGATTGACGGGTTTATTCTTGTTCAGCACCCAGAGATAGGTGTAAATGCCCGTATTAAAAAACTCATCTGTCGGCAACTGAATCACTGCTTCCACAATGTCGGAATCCAGCATCCATTTCCGAATATTGCTTTCTGCCGAACCTGCATCGCCACTAAACAGCGTCGAGCCATTATGAACCACAACTCCCATACCTAGCCCATTCAGCTTCGAGATCAAATGCTGCATAAACAGCAACTGGCCATCTGAAATAGCTGGCAGATATTTAAACCGCCCAGTTTTGTCGTTCTCAACGTCTTTCTTAAACCCTTTCCAGTCCACTCCATAAGGTGGATTGGCAATCACCACATCAAATTCATCGTTATAAAACTTGTCATCTGTGAGCGTGTTACCGTGCTCAATCTTAGAATCTACTCGAAACCGACTTTCAATCTTGGCTAAGGCGTAAAGCGCATCATTCCAGTCTTGCCCAAAGGTTTGGGTGAGTCGCTTCACCTTGGCGTTAATCCGATCTTCCACCCCAAAGAGCAAATTACCGCCACCACAGGTGCAGTCATAAATTTTCAACAGGCGATCCGAATCGTCAATCTTAGAGGCGATAATCTCAGCAATCAGCCCAATCACATCATCTGGTGTGAACTGTTCCCCGGCTGTCTCTGCTGAAATGTCTGCCCAACGACGTTTGATGTGTTCTTCTAGCGTGGTAATTGCCGAGTTATCAAAGGGTTTGAGGTCAATGCCACTCCATTCCTTCGTATAGCCCAACAGCACCTTTTTCGCTTTGAGCTTAGCAATAATGCCTTTAATATCAAGAAACTTCTCCCCCTCGGAAGCATCTACTCCCAACAAATCTTTCGTTTCCGGGTCAAAGCCGTGTAGGTATGCCTCAAAATCAATATCAAAGGATTTATCGTTCTGGCAAATATCCTTTAAAGTTTGGTTTTTCTCAAAAATATAGCCGTTGTAGCCCTGTCCTTTATCCTGTATTAGCTCGATTAAATCTTCTTGAGAAATATCCTCTAACGCTTCTTCACCAATTTCTGCCTTCAGTTGATCAAACATCCTGACCAAACGGCTTTCAATCATCACCAGGGCAAAAAACGGCATCATGTATGATGGCCATTCCGACTCTTTAATGCCACAGCCTCGCAGCAGATCTGCCGTTGCCCAGATTTTAGATTCGTATTGGAGAATGTTTTGACTTATCATGCAGCAAATTTATCTTTTGGGCTCATTTTTGTTGTTAATGGTCAATAAAATTTAGATTTTAGATTGCAGTTTGCCCTTAACGTGTTCTAAAAATTCGTCAGCTTGATCGAGACTGTCCAGAAGGCGATGTATTTTCAAATATCCAACTTTCTCGTATTCCGCGCGTGGGTGTTTCAGGACGATCGAAGATAAACATTCATTACTGAGGTTGTCTCGGCCGACGACGCTGCCGCGCTTTTGCCTTGATTGCTGGCATATCCAGGGGAGTTGCCTCACCGCTAACTAACCCTGCATGAATGTCTGGTCGCAATTCCTGTAAGCGAGTTTGCTGAAATTGCTCTCGTTCTCTCAGCAGGCGCAACCCTTCACGGATAACTTCGCTGGCCGAATAATATAATCCGCTTGACACTTTTTCTTGGACATACTGCTCTAGCTCCGGTGTCAAAGACACGTTCATGCCTGAGTCCTCCTGTAAGTTGCGCTATCCCATCCTCTCATTAATAACAGCGAATAGCAATTGTTGTTATCACTGTAATAAAAACTCGCTCTTGTGTGCCAGCGAGTTGCCGACCCGCCTCAAGAAATCCCTAATATAAGCCAGTAAAAACATTCAAAACCTAGAGTCAAGCATTTCGGTAACGGCTTGTTGGTCGCAGCCCCCGTTGTTTCGTCTCAAAGCATTACCCCACAGCAGCCGAAGCAAAGCATAATCGTGCTTACCCAACCAATTTGTGCGATCGCGCTGTATGACGGTCAGCGAAGGAACGGGCTAATTTGGTCCAGTCCCGTCTTGAACCAAGTAGCGGATTCTAGATTCTAAGCTCGCCCGAAGTGAGCTGGACTACCACGTAAACCTCAAACCAATGCAGCAATGCAGTAAGTGCGGCTTCCGAGCGGTGTCGTCGGGTCGATCGCGCACTTAGCGAGCTTAAAACGCTTGGCGGACATTCCGGCGATGTCTGGGCACTTGCCATCACGCCGGATGGACTTAAAGCAATTTCTGCCTCGTCCGACCAAACACTAAAGCTGTGGGATGAGAGAAAGTGGGGAGGCGATCGCTACTTTCAT
>NZ_JANMZH010000433.1:0-1643 GCF_031383065.1 Microcoleus sp. OTE_8_concoct_300
TCTTAACGTCGCTTGGTGTACCACCACCATATAGTTCAGCTTGTCTCGAAGACCCAGGCTAGACACTGGTTTGGCCTCAAATTAAGAAGGTGGTGAGTCTTCCGCTTTCAAGCCCCATCCCTTTAGGGTGGGGTTAGTGACCAGTTATTTTTTGCTTTTTGCTTTTTTTCCAGCAGTCTCAAATACTTACCATTTTTTTGCTCAAAAGTCAATAGGTTGCGCGGGATATTAATGAATCAGTCGGGAGAAAGAGGGTGTTATCAGAATATTTCAATAAATTAAAAGATGTAAGAACACTAAAGACCTTGAGAGGAGAAACGACAGATGGTAGCTACCTTAGAAGATACCAAACGCCAAGCGATCGCAACTAAATTAGCAGACATGAAAGCGCTGCAAAACCTATTGATCGCCAACGAGCAATTGTTCATCAATTCCTGCAACGACTCCGAACTAGCCCAGCGCTTCCGGGATATGCTCGAGGACGATCGTAAAAACTTGGGCGTATTAGAAACCACGATCGTACAATACGGCATTCAAGCCGAGCCCAAAGAAAGCAGCGCAAAAATGATTGAAGAAGTTCAGAAACTCATGGAAGGTTCTGAACTCACATTGTTTGAAAAAGTCACCCAGCACGAACTGCTCAAACACAAACAAACAATGGCCGGTTTGTTAATTCACAAAGCCGCTCAAGTAGTCGGCGCCGACATCGAAGCCGCCATTACTCCCCTCAACACAGTTAACTTTGAGAACCGCGCCCACCAAGAGCAACTCAAGGGAGTTATGGAAATCTTGGGCGTGCGCGAACTGACCGGTAAAGACCCCGACCAAGGCGTTTGGGCGCGCGTGCAAGATGCAATGGCAGCAATGACCGGCATCATCGGCGGTGCAGTTACCCGCACCAAAGAAGAGATGAACATCACCGAAATCATCTCAATGGATCACCGCAAAACCGATACCCTCTTTATGGAAATCGCAAGCACCGACGATCCTCAAAAACTGCAAGAATTCTTCGGTCAACTTTACAAAGACCTCAGCGTTCACGCCGAAGCAGAAGAACAAGTTGTTTATCCCGCAGTTCGCAGCTACTACGGCGATACTCAAGAACTGTACGACGAGCAAGCACAAATGAAGCAAATGCTTGCCCAAATTAAGGCTCTCAACCCCACTTCTCCTGATTTCAAAGACCAAATCAAACAGCTCCAAACAGCGGTTCAGGATCACGTCAAACAAGAAGAAAACGATATGTTCCCTCAAATTCGCCGCAACCTGAGCGAAGCACAAATGGAACAACTGGCTACTCAATTCAAAGAAGCCAAAAGCACGATGCAGCAAGAAATGGCTAACCTGAGCTAATTCAGCAGTCGGCTAATTTTAACTCTAGCCAAACTAGAGAATAGCTAAACTGCAACCTATCAATCCCGCTACCAACCTGGTGGCGGGATTATTGTTTTTTATCAGAAATTTGGGCGGAGCGTAGCGGAGGGTTGAAACCCCGTCCTTTTAGGACGGCTTTACATTTGCCTGATTTTGGTTTACCATAGTAATTAGAGTTTGGTAAGTGCAATGTTCAAGGCGTTTAAGTATAGAATCTACCCAACAACCGAGCAAAGAGACTTACTGGTTAAGTCTTTTGGTTGTTGCCG
>NZ_JANMZH010000434.1:0-1157 GCF_031383065.1 Microcoleus sp. OTE_8_concoct_300
CGAAAGTACAGCACAAAAGTACACGGCATTTAGTAGTTCCAAGGCGGTAGCAAGCTTAACGGGGGACTAATCCTCCCCCCCCATTCAATTGTAAAGCCGTCCTAAAAGGACGGGGTTTCTACCCATTTTTCTGATGAAAAAAATAGTAGAAGTATTAGGAAATCGGGAAGAATTAATAGATCGATCGCTCAGGATTGTCCTGTCAAAAATGCACGCCGCCATAGCAGAACGCGGAGTTTGTACGATCGCCGCAGCGGGCGGAAGCACACCCGAACCGCTCTACAGAGCGCTCTCGGGCCAAGACCTGCCTTGGGACAAAATTCACGTTTTCTGGGGCGACGAACGCTACGTTCCCCCAGAACACCCGGACAGCAATCAAAAAATGGCGCGCCTAGCGTGGCTCGATCGAGTAAACATCCCCGCCAGCAACATCCACCCCATGCCCACAGGCGCCGGCGACCCCGCAGCCGACGCCTCGGCGTACCAAATCGAATTGCAGCAGTTCTTCAAAGTATCCGAGGGCGAGTTTCCTGCTTTCGACATCATTCTATTGGGCATAGGGGACGACGCGCACACAGCCTCTCTATTTCCCGGCACAGCAGCCTTGCAAGTCCGCGACGCCCTAGTAACGGTCGGCAACAAAGACGGTCAACCCCGCATCACCTTTACAGTCCCCTTAATCAACCGCGCCCGGTGCGTCATCTTCATGGTCGCAGGAGCCAGCAAACAACCCGCCCTGGCTCAAATTTTTGCCCCCGCAGCCGACGAAATGACCTATCCAGCCAGACTCGTTCAACCAGAAGGCGAACTTTGGTGGCTGCTCGATGCGGCTGCTGGCTCCTCCGTAAAATAGCCGACAGATCCGCAAGCGCGCCAACACAGTCAGCAGTATCACCAACTCAATCAGGCCCATCACCGCGAACGTCACGGCGTCAGGTCAGTTCCTAGTATTAGCGAAGCAATATAAGAATTGTGGCGGTTAAAGTTAAAATTTGACCATATACACCAGTAGTTTTGTCACTAACCCCACCCTAAAGGGATGGGGCTTGAAAGCGGAAGACTCACCACCTTCTTAATTTGAGGCCAAACCAGTGTCTAGCCTGGGTCTTCGAGACAAGCTGAACTATATGGTGGTGGTACACCAAGCGACGTTAAGA
>NZ_JANMZH010000438.1:0-1380 GCF_031383065.1 Microcoleus sp. OTE_8_concoct_300
GTAGGTACCGACGACGAAGACAATCAAACCACTCTTTCAGGCATCAATCTTTATCCTAACGTTTGGGAACACATCGCCAAAATTAGAAATTTGCGCGGTCATCCCTACGAATTTTATCAAAAAATGGGTTTTGCGATCGTGGGAGTGATGCCCGACGCCAACGGAATTGGCAAGCCAGATATTTTCATGGCAAAGCGGTTGTAAAGTTTAATGTTGGCTCTAAATTTACTGACTGGTGGCTTGCCAATTCAACACTTAGCAAAATTAGTGGTTGAAAGTTTCCCAGAAAATCGGTCTAGTCTGGACGTGCGAACCCCGTTCGAGGGTCGCTAATAAACAAACCCAGAACTAACGAATCCATCACCGTATCCCAGACAGGAGTCAAACGTTCAGCATCGTCAACCCAGTAATCAAAAGTAATCAAACACTGAACATTAGAACCCAATCCAATACAGATTCGCGAATAAGCTTCCCGCTGTTCTGGAGGGTCGATAAACTTAAATTCAGTCCAAACAACGCGGGCAGTTTGCCGCTTCAATTGGATAATTTCCCCAAAAGCGATCGGATTCCGCGTCTCATCTTCAACTACCTTCTGTAATAGCGGCACCAGCGGAAAATCTGCCCAGTTACCAGGTGGTAGCAAATTAAACGAAACCTCCAAACGACAATCATCATCCGGCGGCTTTTTATCCGTAAACCGGAACGACTTAGTATCCGGTTCAAAATGCCAATCTTCCGGGACATCAAAGCGGACTGCACCTCTTCCTGCTACAAAAATTCGAGTTCCAGGCTTTGACTTCCAATTGTGGTCTTCTTTGAGTTCTAGGGTTTCCTTGAGCCATTCTTGCTTTTTGCGCTTAGACATAAACAGAACACCAAATTGCTGCTAATGTGTAGTTTTAGACCTTGCAAACACATTTTAACTCTATTTGGCTCGCCGTTTGCTCAAATATAACAATTCTTACACAAATTATAAAGTCCTCTCTTCTCTATTCCTCTGTGTTCTCTGCGCCTCTGCGGTAAAAAAGAATTCCTTTCACAATTGGCTAACTTTTATTTTTCACTCTTGGGAATCACAGACCTAATTCCCCCTTTATTCCCAGCCGCATCGCCCTTGTAACGGGGGATAACATGAATAGCCGCGTGACTGCGACTTTGACCAGCCTGTTTATTAATATTGATTCCCACATTAAACCCGTCAGGCTGAAACTCTTTACTTAACATTTCTTGCACCTTATTAGCCATAAACCAGCAAGCCGATTGCTCTCGAAACGGCAGTTCAAAATAATTAGCAACGTGACGCTTTGGGATGATTAAAACATGACCTTTGCTGGCGGGATAACCGTCAAACATCGCATAAGCTGTTGCTGATTCAGTTAG
>NZ_JANMZH010000442.1:0-22208 GCF_031383065.1 Microcoleus sp. OTE_8_concoct_300
CCGGAAGCGGGCATCACATCTAACAGGCGGCTAATTTCTGGTTCTGGGTTCATATTTTTTTGGGTTATTGGTTATTAGATTTATTGCATAATTTTTTTATTAATATGTCAACCGCAGATTCAAGGCAGATAAACGCAGATAAACGCAGATAATTTTTAGAGAGTTTCGGAATGCTTGCAATTTGAGTCTAATCTGTAGGGACACGGCATTGCCGTGTCCTTTTCCCGTAGCTCATTTAAGGGCTTTTCTTGGAGTCAGATTTGGGAGATTCTTGAGCTTTCGGAGTTGCTTTTTCACTCTTCGGCGAAGGCTTCGGACTGGCAATTGCTGGGGCAACTGACGGCTTTGAACTCGCGGCTGGGGATGGCAGCGGTTTGGGAGAATTAGGGGCGGTTAGCGGTGCAGCAGGGGCTGTCTTAGCGCCTAAAATGCTGGTGTCTCCGGTGTCAAAGGTGCCGGCGATGCAAGCGATCATCATTGTAGCTAAGGTTCCGACAAATAATGCTTTCCAACCGAGTTCGGAAATGTCTTTGCGGCGGGATGGAATTAGGGCGATTGTGCCACCGACAAATATGCCGACGGAGGCGAGGTGGGCGAAGCCGGAAAGGGCGTAACTGACAATTAACACTGTACGATCGCTCACCAGTCCTTTTGCCGATGCTTCTGCTAAACTTTGATAGGGCGGAATCGCTGTTTCTAACAACCTGCGACCGATAATTACTGACGCTTGCCAAGAGTCGTCTAATGAAACTCCTGTTAATAGCGTCAGGGGATAAAATAAGACTCCCAGAATGTTGGCTAAGGTGACAACTTTGAACAAGTCACCAATTGGGCCTGGCAAAATTGCCAGCCAGCCAAAGAATTGATTAATTAAGGAAACTAAGCCCAAGATTAAAATCAAAACAGCGGCAATGGCTACCGCCATTTTCACACCGTCTAATGAGCCAATTATCGCTGCATCCAAAGGACTGACTCGTTCGATTGGTTCTCCTCCAACAGTCTCTTGTTTGAATTCTTCGCCCTCGATTTCGGAAATTTCTTCGCCCACAAACTCGCGGCCTTTAGGCTTCGGCTCTTCCTTGGGAATGCCGCCCATTGTCAGGGGTACTCCCGTTTCCGGTACTAAGATTTTGGATAGGACAAAACAAGCGGGAATGGCGATAATTGAAGCTGAAACTAAATGCCCTAAAATATTTGGAAAAACTGGCTTTAAAAAACTGACATAAATGGCTAAAGTTGAAGAAGCTGCTGTGCCAAAACAGCAAGATAGGATTGCACAAAGTTCCGAACGAGTCATTTTTGGCAAATAAGGCTTGACGACAATGGCGGCTTCAATTCCTACGAAAATATTAGCAGCGCCGCTGAGGGCTTCCGCGCCACTCAACCGCATTGTCCTATAAAAGATTTTGGCAAAAAATTCGGTGATAATTTGAATCACGCCGATGTTGTATAGTAAGGCCATGAGGCCCGAAAAAAAGATGACTGTCGGTAAAGCTCTAAAGGCAAAAATATATCCTAAATTAACTGCCGGCTCTTGACCAGGTTTTGGTACAATATTGTTGCCGAATACAAATCTCGCTCCAGCGTCAGCAGCGGTGAATACTCCATCCAGTAAGCCAGTAAACCACTCTAGGGCGATGCGAGTAGGGGGGAACAGGAATACTAAAAATCCTAAGACTAATTGCAGGCCAATGCCCCAGATGATGACGCGCCAGGGAATATACTTGGACTGTCGGTTTTCTGAAAAAATCCAGGCGATCGCACACAAGCCAAAAATGCCCAAAAACGAGATAAGATTGTAGATAGACATGAGCCTAGTCCTTGAAATAGTTGAGAATGCCGATCGACGGTTTGCACCACATCAGTTATACTATTCATCTGACGGCAAATGTTAAAAAAAATAACTGGCAGATAACTTACGCACTCAACAGCGTACTTATGTCATTGCTTAGGTCATTCCCCAGTCTGCGGATCTTTCGCAACCCTTGATTTGCCGTAATTACCAGCAGTTTAGATAGAAACTCTAACACATGGAAGCTTTTGCTCCACATCCTCCTGAATGGACTGCGACGGCGGTTCACGCTAATGAGTTTTGCTGTCCCAAGTGCGGCGCTAGCTGTACGGATGCCGCTGAGGTCTGGATTAATCGCCGATCGCCAGTATACACCGAGTTCAACCGCCGCAAGTGGCAAGAATTTTACCGCTGCCAGTGCGGCGGCGTGTGGTGGGCCTGGAGTAACGATAGACCTCCTTCTGAACTTGTGCGTCGCGATGAAAGATCGGATCAGGACCCCGAGGATGATTTTTAGAACGGTGACAGAATTTTCGATTTTCGATTTTTGATTTTATTTAAAATTAGGGTAAGGTGCGCGGTCCGGCGCACCCAACATTTAGATAGGTGAGGGCCACTTCTAAACTAATCGAGCACGTCAAGTATTCCCTTGACTACGCCTTCCATGACTCTTTCAATTAAGCTCAATTCATTTTCGCCGATCGACTCATTTAAAAGCATTGACTTAATTCGCTGTCTGTCATCGCGAGTAAGTTCGCCTGACGAAAATATCCGCTCTACTATTTGTTCTGTTAGAAATGAGTAACTTTGACTTTGCATGGTTGGTCTCTAAAACCATCAATATTTTGTTTTTAACTTTATTAGAAAAGCCAGTTATTTTGTGGGTTTTTGCCGTCCCAGCCAATCAGTGTTCCAATCATAGGACTCTGGGGGCATTTTGTCAAGACATCGGCTGCAGATAAATATAAAATCTGCATTGTATTTCCGACATTGTGGCAACGGGTGGTTTTGGAGGGCGATCGACTGATGCCCTGTTCCTGCAAGCTCGATCGACCTCCGGCGGTGGCGGTGTTCGATCGACCTTTTTAAGTTTATTGGCACTTGGGCGGAACATTACACCTCAAAAAAAATCAAAACGATAAGATATTATAATTGATAAGGGAGAATTGGCTTTTCTGAATTCCCTCTTCCTTCCGGCTAATGACTAATGACTAAGAACTAATGACTAATGACTAATGATCTCGTTTCCGGTTGCATCGGAATGATTTAACCACAGAGGGCGCAGAGAACGCAGAGGGAGAGAATACAGAGATGAATAATTCCGATGCTACCGGATTTGATATGACTAATGACTAATGACTAATGGCTTCCTCCAATGACCTATTTTCGTTCTGCTCTATAGCGGTTCTCAAGAAAGTAAGGTATGCCCTATGCCCTATGCCCTATGCCCTATGCCCTATGCCCTATGCACGTCGGGTACCTCATGTTACTGAGAAAGGCTATAATTTTGACATTAGGTTTTTGGCTGCTACCGCTAGCAGTTCGATCGCAACCTGTCGTTCCTGCAAATGACGGCACTAATACTGTTGTTAAGTCCGAGCAAAACCGCACAGACATTAGTGGCGGACAATTGTCAGGAAACGGGGCAAATCTGTTTCACAGCTTCAGCCAATTTAATCTTAGCGAAGGTCAAATTGCTAATTTTCTAACTAATCCCAATATTCAAAATATTTTAGGGCGGATTTCCGGCGGCGATGTTTCCGTCATTAACGGTCTGATTTCCATAAGTGGCGGCAACTCGAATTTATTCTTAATGAATCCGGCGGGAATTGTCTTCGGTCAAAATGCTAGATTAAACGTGCCGGGGTCTTTTTTCGCGACAACTGCTACAGGTATTGGTTTCGGCGATGGCTGGTTTAATTCGGCCGGAATTAATGATTACAAAGCTTTAGTGGGAAATCCTAATCAATTTAATTTTAATAACTCACAAGTCGGTGCAATTGTCAATGCGGGAAACTTGGCAGTTGGCAGCGGGCAAAGTTTAACTTTGCTCGGTGGCACCGTTATTAATACAGGACAATTATCCGCTCCCAGCGGTCAAATAACAGTGGCTGCTGTTCCGGGAGAAAAGACAGTCCGGATCAGTCAAATAGGTAACTTATTGAGTTTAGAAATAACTCCGTCTTTGCAGTCGGAACAATCGGCGATCGCCCCGGTTTCTTTGCCTCAGTTGCTGACGGGTTCCGGCCTAGCGTCAGCCACAGGTTTAACGACTAACGAACAAGGTCAATTGGTACTGACTGGCGGCCAAACAGTGCCCGCAGTTGCCGGAAGTGCGATCGTCTCGGGTTCTGTCAATGTATTTGCTTTTTCTGGAATTGCGGGCGGCACAGTTAATATTTTAGGTGAAAAAGTAGGACTCTTCGGCGCAAATATTAATGCGAACGGGACCGACGGCGGAGGTACTGTGCGTGTCGGAGGCGGTTGGCAGGGGATGGAAACCGTGCCAAACGCACTGGTAACATACGTTAGTCCTGATTCTACGATCGCAGCAAACGCCATCGACCGTGGCAATGGCGGCACTGCGGTAATTTGGTCAGACAATATAACTCGCTTCTTCGGCAATATTACTGCTCGCGGGGGCATCGCCACAGGTAACGGCGGAAGAGTAGAAGTTTCCGGCAAAAATGCTTTAACTTTCCAAGGAGAGGTCGATACCCGCGCGACTAACGGTGCGATCGGCAATTTGTGGCTCGATCCGGCAAATATTACGATCGTCAGCGGTAACGGCCCCGCCAGCGCGCGATCGACTGGCGGGGAACTTCAATCGGCAGCAGAACCCCAGGAAACATCGATCTCAGAAGTGCAGTTGGAACAGATGACGGCCGGCAACAACGTGGTTATAGATACCCCCGGCAACCTTACCGTCCAAAACTTGCTCGATAACAAACTTTCCCTGCAAGCGAGAACCGGAGACACCGTAACATTTAGAGCGGGCCGAGTGTTTTATGTCAATGACCCCAAGGACTCAATCGAGACTCAAGGTGGCAACATCAACATTTTCGCCAGCAGCATCTCTGCGGGCGGACTTAATGCCAACGGCGGCAATATCGCTCTGACTGCTAACGGCATTGACTTGAGAGGTGGCAGCAATTCCGCAAGCAGTGTGGGGGGAACAATTCGCTTGCAGCCCAACGACAGCCGACAAATTCGGATCGGTGGCACCGGCGATATTTTGGGCATTTTGGACTTGACGGCAACGGATCTCGGCGCTTTGGCGGGGGATTTTAGTTCGATCGCGATCGGGCGCGAAAACGGTAGCACCTCGTCGATCGCGATCGTCGCACCCATTACCTTCAACAGCCCGCTGACACTTCAAGGCAGATTGATCGCGATCGACAATCCCCTGAACACAACCGGCAGCGCTAGCTTGACTCTCGACGCGCCCCAAACTGAGATCGGCGCCAACATTGCGACATCCGGCGCCGAGATCGCTTTTACAGGAAACGCATCCCTCAATGCTGACGTGGCTTTGAGCACAGCAGCTAGAGGCAACATTCTGTTCTCCGGTAGCCTAGACGGAGCTCGCGCCCTGAGACTAGACGCTGGGCGAGTGCTTTTCGGCGGTACAGTCGGTCAAGCTGCACCGCTGGCGAGTTTGTACGTCAACGCCCGCATTAGCGAGGTTTCGGGCAATATTGCGACATCGGGCGACATGACTTTCAACACGGCCGTCACAGTCAATCGCAGGACCGCCCTAGCCGCCACTACCGGCAATATCACTTTTGCCAATACCCTCGACAGCACCCCGGGCCGAGCAAATAATTTGACGCTGGGCGCTGGCGGCAACATTACTTTTGGCGGCAGAGTCGGTCAAAATCAGAGGTTGGGCCTGCTCTCGGCTGACGCTGTTAACGTGACGGCTGCTTCCACAATTGCAGCGGGCAGTTTGAGCGTTAACGCCCGAGATTCCGCTCGCTTCGGGGGGGACAGCACAGCCGCTTTGGGAGCCGATATCCAGGCAGGAAATGTCCTCTTAGAGGGTAATTTAAGGACGGATGGCGGCACCGTGAACCTGCAAGCAAGCGACGAGGTTTGGACGGGCAATATTACCTCGAACGGTGGGAACATTCGGGTTGAGGGGAATACTGTTGCAGCAGGTGCGATCGACTCGTCGGCGGCGGGAACGTCCGGCGCGATCGCTCTCAAAAGCAATGCCGGCCCTTTAACTGCGGGAGCTTTGAACGCTTCGGGAGCGATCGGCGGAAATATTGCCCTTACTTCGAGAGCGGGGATTTCGGCTCTCGATCTCAACTCCAGCGGCACTTCAAACGGAAACGGCGGGGGCGTCTCCCTGAGCGCGACGGGTAACATTCAGTTGGGCTTTATCAACGCTAGAGGCGGCAGATCCGGTGGCACTGGCGGCAACGTTGATGTGACAACCCTCGGTTTGTTTCGATCGAACAATGTTTTCAATGATGATATATCGGGCAATATTTCCAGTATTTCTACGAACGGAGGTGCGGGGGCGGGGGCGATCGCAATTCGCCACGGAGGCGGTATCCATCGACCGTTTGTAGTTGGCGGCGCGATCGACAATGGAACCAGAGGAAGCATTAATGCTGGCGCGGGAAACGCCATTTTGCCCAGTTTTTCCTTTGGGGAAACTTACACCCAGGGAAGTTTACCAAATCAGATTTCCCTAATTACACCGGGCGCGCCAAGAGTTCCTGCACCAATTCCCGAACCAATTCCCGAACCAATTCCCGAATCAATTCCCGAACCAATTCCCGAACCAATTCCCGAACCGCCTCTAGTGTCCGTAGATCCTGATCCGGCGCTGTCACTTCCTGCATCTTTGCAAGTAGAATTGGACTCGCCAACTCGAGACAAAAATTCCCTAATTAGCCCGGATATTTTCGCTACTTCTGGCAGAGCAGATCCCGCAGGTTCGGGAGTTGTAGAATTTGAGAAAACATTCACTCGCGAGTATGAAAAATATCTCGAGTTGCCCGCAAGAACGCCGATTACTAATATATCGGTAATTTACGAAACTCTTCGCAAAAACGAACAAACTACCGGGGTACAATCTGCAATTATTTATATGAATTGGGTCAGCAGCTCGGATGCAGCCGCGGCCAAAGAAAATGGTTCTGTGTTGGTGGCAAGTCGGGATTTATCTAATCTATTGCCTGTGAGAAAAAACCTCACCTCCGAGCCCCCTCGCCCCTTAGAACATAAGTTGGGGGAGAGGTTGTCGCCGCCGCAGGGCCAAGAAATTTCCGATGTTCCTAACGGGGAGCATTTAGAATTAGTGTTAGTCACAGCTAACGCTCAACCGGTGCGCGTTTTAGTTCCGGCGACAACCCGGTGGCAGGTGTTGCAGTTGGCTGACGCCTTGCAAACCGAAATAACTAATCCCCGAAGAAGAAGCAGCATTAGTTATTTGGATGCTGCTCAAAAACTTTATCGCTGGTTAATTGCGCCACTGGCCGCAGAACTGGCAGCTTTAAATATTGACAATTTAATTGTAATTCCGGCAGCAGGTTTGCGGAGTGTGCCCTTTGCGGCCCTTCACGATGGTAAACAATTTTTAGTTGAAAAATACAGCCTTAGCGTGATGCCGAGTCTGAGTCTGACTGATATTCGCTACGACAATATTGCGGATGATGAAATTTTGGCAATGGGGGCGTCGGTATTTGAAGATAAAGCGCCATTACCAGCGGTACCGGTGGAGTTAGAGTCGATCGCGCCGCCCTCAGAAGGAAAATCATTTTTGAATCAAGATTTTACTCTCGGGAATTTGCAACATCAGCGGACAAATCGGCATTTTGGAATCATTCACTTAGCAACTCACAGCGAATTCCAGCCAGGGGAACCGAAAAATTCTTACATTCAGTTGTGGGATACTAAATTGCGCATCGATCAAATGCGGCAGTTGCGGTGGAATGAACCGCCAGTGAATCTGTTAGTTTTAAGCGCGTGCAGTACCGCTTTGGGCGACGAAGAGGCAGAGTTGGGGTTTGCGGGTTTAGCGGTAGCTAGCGGTGCTAAATCGGCTTTGGCGAGTTTGTGGGAAGTCAGCGATGAGGGGACTTTGGGGCTGATGACGGAGTTTTACCGACAGTTGCGGATGTCGAGACGTGAGGGCAATTTGATGATTAAAGCCGAGGCTTTGCGGCGCGCACAATTGCAGATGCTGCGGGGGCGCGTGCGGATTCAAGACGGGATGTTGCGAGTCGAAGGGCTGTCTGTGATTCTAACTTTGCCTCCGGAAATTGCGGCGCGGGGCGATCGAGTGCTTTTGCATCCTTATTATTGGGCCGCCTTCACAATGATTGGCAATCCTTGGTAAAACGATCGCTAAACAGGCCTTAAACTGCGTCTCCCTGGTTGTTGATATCAAATCCGTTGACATCGGAATTATGCATCCCTCTCTTCTCTTTCTCTGTGTCCTCTGTGCCCTCTGTGGTTTAATCATTCCGATCTAACCGGAATTGATATGAGTTGGGCGTATAGGCTCAGCCCGCCCAAAATCAGCACAATCAGAGTGTTGAAAGCAGCTAAAAACCGTACAGTAAAAAAAGTTTTTTGAGAACTTATAAAGAATTTGAAAACTTGGCAATTTTATCGAATAAAGGCAGATACTTCAGAAAAAATGTCTCTAAGCAATAGAGATCGTTACTTATGCAGCGGCAGCCAAACCACAAATGTAGTGCCGCGATCGGTTGGAGATAAATGAGTTTCCCGAGAGGGCAGCCATTCAGGATTGAGTGGGGAAAATACTTCTATTTCTCCTTGCATTTGGCGGACTAAATCGCGGGCGATCGCCAAACCCAATCCTGTGCCGGGAATTTCTGTCTGCGCTTTTTCTCCCCGGTAGTGCCGCTCAAATAAATGCTCTAAATCCTGGGGAGGAATGCCGGCACCTGTGTCGCTGACTGCAACTGCTATCGCAGGCAATTGGCTGTATCCTGCCCGATCGCCCTCCGCTGCTTTGTACCTGACTTTAATATAAATTTGGCAGCCGGCAGGGGTATATTTCAAAGCATTGTCAATTAAATTGCTCAAAACTTCGCGCAAAGCTCGATCGTTCGCTGAGACTGGTGGCAAATCCGCCTCCAGGTCAGCTAGCAATTTCAGATGCCTTTCAGATGCGATCGCCTCGGCGGAAATTAACAGCGGTTTTAAGACTTCTGCCACAAAACAGGATTCCTGCAAATTGGCAGCAGGTGACAGCGACAGAGGAGAATGCCCGATTGATTCCACATTGGACATTGCTTTTTTTGAAGTGCCCGATGGCAGTTTTAGATGTCCTTCGCCGGTGTCAACAGTTCGATCGAACTGGCCCAGCAACTCTTGTAGGCGCTCGCTTTCTCGGACAATACTAAAAGCCACATTGCGGTTTTTGTCTTCCGGTACCAGCCGCCGCGCTAACAGCTTGCCAAAAGTTCGCAACGCTGTCAGCGGACTTTTGAACTGATGCAGCAAATTGTGCATCGTGTCGTAAACCTGAGCCTGGATTTGCCGAGCCGAACCCAATTCTTGCTGCATCCACTGCGATCGCTGGTCTAAAATGCAAGCTAGGGTTAAGGTGCGAGCAATTTGTTGCATCTGAGCCTCCTCTGGCTCGTTCCAAGCCCTGTCTTGCCGACCGCACACCAGGAGTCCCATGACAGCTCCCTCGTGTATCAGAGGCGCCACAAGTTGCCGACGCTGCTGCCACAGATTCTCCGGGCCTTGGCACTGATGGGAACTGCGCTCATTACCCCCAAGCGCCTCGGGTGCGATCGCCCCCACCGTTGATTCTTCCACAGGAACAACCGGCGGCGCCAGCAGTCGCGGCACTGGTTTCACTGTCGAGCTTTCGCAAGATTGCAACCTCAACCCCTGATTTTCTTCCGATTCGAGTGAGATTTCTGGGTAAACCGCGATCGGCACCAACTTTGCTTCGCTGCCTTCTACCAGCTCTTGTGTCAGGTATACCGCGCTGAATGTCGCGCCCAAACTGACGGTGATCGCCACCTGCGATCGGCAAAGCTTGACAAATTCTGAACTTGCTGGCATTAACATGAGCGCCACATTAAGATATCTAAAGGAATTCTAAGTAAATTACAACTGATCGGCAGCCCATTACAGATGAGAGACTTCTAGATTTCAGGTGTCTTCGCTTTGATATTCGGCAGCTATGTTGAAGCCCTGGGGCTTTAATGAACCAAAATTGCCCGGAATCCGGGTTCGCTCCGCTGCCACAGCTCCCGGATTCTTGGCTCTTGCCGGAAGTTGCCGCCGGCGATACCACAACCGCTACACTTTTGTCGATCGGCACCAATGTTAAGATTATGTCGATATATTAAAAACAGTTGAACTTTTGAGCGAGAACGGATATACTGACCTCGGATTTGGTAGCTATCATTACAACCTGTCTGCTCATACTGTCTGCTCACAGAGGAGGTAAAGAAATTGGCCAGGAGACGAAAACGCAAGAGTCGCCGCCGACAAGAAGGACGAAGAATTTTAGAGTGTGTGCCTCAATATAGCATCGAGAGCGGCGAAGATAAACCCGTAACAGCGGCTCGCAAGTTCATCCATGCCGAAGGCATTGCTCCCCCAGCTTTGCTGTTAGTCAAGCGTAACGAGCATACCACTGACAGATACTTCTGGGCTGAAAAAGGTTTATTTGGAGCCCAATACGTAGAAGAGAACCATTTCTTGTTTCCCAGCTTAAAGGTGATGTTGGAAGCTACCACAGAAAAAATTCCTGTGGTGTCAGCCAGTCGCGCATAGCTCAAAATGTTGAGCTCAAAACATTGACAGCAATGTTTTTCTAACTCTTTAAAAAAAAGCGCTAGAGTTCTCATTGTCTGGAGAGTGCCAACTGAAATTTCTGCGAAAAGTCCTTAGGAATTAGGGTATAAGGAGCCATCGCAACAGGCTGGATCGCTGCCGCGGGCGATCGCCACAATTGGCACTTTCACGATAATGGTTTTTTTTTGAGTGTTTTGTCACTCAAACAAACAGCCAACGAGAGAGCGGCTCTTTAGTCATCGGTTTGTCAGCTCGAAGTCGAAGTACGGCATCTAGCATATCAAAAAACGTTCCGCGCCAAACTTTTAATCGATCGGTTTCAAATCTAAAGCTTTTTGCATAGCTGCTAGTTCATCGCGGTGAGCTCTGACAGTCACAAAGCTCTTGGTTTGGCTTCCCGACTCAGCAACTGATTCGAGTTTGAGCGAGACTTGCTCAGAGCGTCCAGCTTTTTTCCAGTAAAATACCCCCGCCAGCGGCGACAGCAGTACCAAAGCTAGGAAAACTTGACCCTGCTCGGGAACTAGCATTCCCAAAACCAGCCCCAAGCACAGAGCGCCACCTGCACTCAGCAGAGTTAAAAAAATAGCCAAAAACCAACTCGGCCTGACAAAACCCTCAAACGTGACTTTATAGTTGGGGGCATCGACGGTTGCAACTCGGTAAGCCCTAGAAGCAAAATACTCTTGTAGCTGGGTTAACAGTGACTCTTGGGCGCTCTCGGAAGCAAGCTTGACTTGTTCGATTCTATCTTTGACCGAGGCCTTGATGAAGAAAAACAAGCCAACAGCCAGCAGCAGCGTTAGCACAAATGTTGAAGGAAGAACAGCAGTATCCATCGGTAGAAGTTTGTGTAATTGAAATTATCTACTCTTACTTTACAGAAATTTACATACGAAAGCGATCGAGGACTTACGCAGACACTTTTTTACCAAAATTCGCAGACAGCTTTGTAGCAAAGCGTTTTTCTCCCCATCACCAAATTACCCAATCTCTACCTCGTCGCTAATTCTCAAGTGACCCTGCGTAAGTCCTGACGAGCCGTGTAGATGCTTTAATGGCTGCGCGGCGATCGAGCAAAGCGAAGGCAATCGGGCAAATCGCTTTGCAAGTAGCGCCAGCTTCTCTTGGGTTTAGGCATCCGATTCAAACTCGGTTAACCCGTCTGACCAGTTTCTAAGGCGCGGGGCCGACGCCCTGACGCGCCGTTTCCCTGACCGATGTACTCGTGCCAGAGACGAGCCAGGTCTTGAGCTTGGTGCCGCCACTCAGGGAGGATTTGATACATCCGGCGGGGGCGGCCACGTCCTTCTACTTTTTTCCAGTAACCGGTGATTACGGCTTCATCCTCGAGGAATTTCAGAGCGCTGTAGAGCACGGTATCAGAAAGTCGGTAGATGGGGAATTCCCTCTCTAGTTGTCCGATGAGTTCTGTACCGTAGGAATCTCCCCGCAATAACACGGAGAGAATGTAGCACACCGCTAGTTCCTTGTTTAGATAAACAGGAGGGGGGTCTTGAAAAAATTGATAGATATGTTCAAACTTCATCTGTCTTGTCCGCTGGAAACTCTCGTGATACCGTCAGGTTAACGGGAGAGGAAAGCGGGGCGGGGGATGCCGCTTCCTAAGGATTAAGTGGGACACCGAGGAAACAGAGGTGCAGTATTTCCCCAGTGAATGTTGATAGCCCCAAACGCTTGTCCTGCACTTCGGTAATGTTTGCCTGCCCCAAGGTTGAGGAGCACTGGCCAAACTAGCGCAATTTTTTTCCTCTTCCAATGTATCGCAGCGACCATTGTCAAGTGTGCGATCGCAGGCATAAAGTTGGCAGTTACTTCCGGAGTTGGTGTTTTAACTGAAAATTAAAAATTCGCAACCTCCCGTCCGCCTTTGTCGGCCTCGTCTTTGCGCTCTAGCTTGTCTGATTTACTGTTGATGTTTGCGCTCAAGCGCAGGCTTTAAACCAAACTCAGACCTAACATGGCGCGCAGTGTAAAAGTTAGAAAGACAAAAGTCGCTACGATCGAACTAATCAGGGCGATCGCAGTTGCCGGTCGATCGAGCAGGGGTCTGAGTCGCTCGAACAGGAAAAAGAAAATTCCCAGACATATCGTAATGAAAAAGCGGGGGTAGCGAGAGACGTTATTAATAAAATCTTGCATGAGCTTGGTGGGGTAAAGTGTCACAGCTCGATCTTTGACTGGTAACACTTGTGAGCGAGTTAGACAATTTTGGCACAGCCGGAGCTAAATCTGCCGATCGGGCGATCGGGCATTTTTGCCTAGGCTTAGCTGACATATATAATTCTAACGAAAACTTTTCGCCGATCGATCGGGCACTGTCTGTTTAATGCCGGAATGCTAAGTCCGGTGACAACTTCTGAAGTATTTCTATTGAGTTCTAGTTGTGATAAATATTATAGTGCCGTTATTTCTAGATAAATGTCTGCTTCCGCACCTTCTTTCGTCTTGCCACGTCCCTTTCTGAAATGGGCTGGAGGTAAAACTAGGTTGATTGGACAATATCAACCTTATTTCCCTGAAAAGTTCACCACTTACTACGAGCCTTTTTTGGGCGGCGGAGCCGTATTTTTTTACTTAGCACAACAGCACCCTTCTTTGCAAGCTATTTTAACAGATATTAATCCTGAGTTGATTAATGCCTATTGCTGTGTCAGGGATAAAGTGGAGGAGCTAATTGAGCTTTTGTTCGATCACCAGTCAGAACACAGGAAGGACAATAAAGAGTATTATTACTCGGTGCGATCGCGCTCCTACAAAAAAGATACAGAAAAAGCAGCACGCCTAATTTACCTAAATAAAACTTGTTACAACGGCCTCTACAGAGAAAACTCAAAAGGTGAATTTAATGTTCCGATAGGTCGATACAAAAATCCTAACATTTGTCAACCCGATTTATTGCGCTCGGTCTCATCTTTACTCGCGCGCGCTCAAATTGAAGTCAGAAAGTTCGATGAAATTTTGGATTTTGCTACTAGCCGCGAAGACTTTGTTTATTTTGATCCGCCTTATTATCCTATCAGTGCCACGAGTAACTTTACGGCTTACAACCGGGATAATTTCCAAGAATCAGAACAGCTTAAACTGAGAGATATTTTTGCCGAACTTCCCGATCGCGGCGTGAAAGTTATGCTGTCTAATTCTAACTGCGATTTCATCCATAAAATCTACAGCGATAGTGAAGCTTTTAAAAAACCTAATCTGCCCAAACTCATTGAAATATCAGCGTCGCGTGGAATCAATTCTAATAGTTGCAAGCGCGGCAAAGTCAAGGAATTATTAATAGTTTCATTTTAGATTACACTTAAGTAAACTCTCTACATAAGCATATTTTATACGAGTAATATCAAATCCGGTAGCATCGGAATGGTAAAATACACTCAACAGCTATGCCCGATCACCTTCGTCGAAGGGTCAACAATTACGGACTGTGCAACCGAAATTTATATAATTCATCTGCGTTAATCTGTGTTTATCTGCTTATATCTGCGGTTAAAAAAAGAGAATCTCTTAACCGCAGATAACAATGGATTGACGCTGATTCACGCAGATGAATAAAATAGATAGATGAATAATTCCGATGCTAACAGAGTTGATATAACGCGTGGTTGCCCCGCAGGCGGCAAAGTTGCGTAAATCCTGTTACAGATATTTGTTAGCCCAGGTAATGAAACCTTCGAGCTTGTGAACTCCCAACAGATTTTGATTGTCAGGAATTTGTTTTTTAAACCAGTCGATGGAACCTTGCCTCATACCATCACCGCCCACTATAACAATAGTTGGCACCCGATAACAATTTTTAATATTTAAATTGAGGTAAGGATACTTCTCATCTACTGAACCTTTGTCTTCTTGCCACTTGCACTCAACAATTAGACCCAGAGGAAACAAACCGGAACCAACAATATAAAAATCGACATTTATTTCAGTTTCATAGATGCTAGACCCAATATAAACCTGTTTAGCATATCGCTTGGGATTTTCAGTAGAGATTAAGAGCCAATCTCGCTTGCGCTTTTTCGGCAACTGGGGACATATTTCGAGATATCCGTGGCCTCTCAACGTACCTTCTACAGTTGTTTCTAAAACAAAACCAGTTTTATTGGCTCTCACACCCCTATTCATTTTGTTGGCTCCTAAATATAATCTGAATTAAGCCGATCGCACATCGATCGTTCCCCTGTCAAAAACCCGTTTGTCAGTACCGATAGAACTGACAAACATCCGGTCTTCATAGACATCAAACGTCGCAAAACTCAGGCGGCTGGCCGAATACTCCGTCCACTCAGAACGCCCCACCGGACGAGTGCCCGCGCCGGCCCCACAAATTAAATAAGTCGTACCGTTAATCGATCGAGTGCGTTCGTAACTGTGCTCGTGTCCGTTGATATAAAGCTGCACGCCGTACTTTTGAAACAAAGGCGCCAAAGTCTTAATAAAAGATTGACTCGATCCGTACACGCCAGAGGAATAAACCGGGTGGTGACCGAACACAACTTTCCAAGGTGCGGTGCTCTGACTCAACTCTTTTTCCAGCCAAACAAGCTGATTTTCCCAGTCAGCATTGTGATTGGTATCTAAAGCAAAAAACTGTACCGGATCGCGCCGAAAAGTATAGTAGCGACCTTGCATATTAAAACCGGGATATTTAACTTGCGGATCGCCGTTAGCAGTGCGGATGTCGTGATTTCCCAGACAAGCATAAAATTTTACGTCTTGCTGCAATAACGGCCCATAAGGTTGCTCGAAAACAGCATTAATTTTTTCAAATTCGCCGTTATTGTAGATATTGTCGCCGGCGAGAACAGCAACATTAAAAGGGTTTTCCCGGTGATATTGCGCCATCGCCTCAGCCACAGCATACTGACCTTCAGCGCCGGTACCGGTGTCGGCCACCGAAATAAAGCGTAAAATAGGCGGTGAGGCCGGCAATGGGACGATCGTCCTTTCTGCCTCAACGTTAGAAGCCACAGCAGCATCGGTGTCCGTACCCCAGGAAGTCCGAAGCTGAAACATTTTCCAGATTCCGGCAAAACCTAAGCTGCTGAGACTGCCTAAAATTAGAAAGTGACGGCGTTTGATGCTCATGTTTGATTCAGTTACAACTAATGAAATGATAAATTAAGGTTGAGATGGCTCAACTAAAAATTTATCCCTTTTAGATATATTTGCAACGCCCCAAGGCAAAGAAAATGTCAGAAGAACAACTAAACCAGTCAATTCCAGAACCCTCTCAATCTCAGACACCGGAGGTTGACTCGCCTGCAAAGTCTGCCCCCACTGGTAGCAAAACTCAAAATGCCAGCAGCGCTGTTCCCAAAAATCAGAGAATCAATGCTTTGATAGCCTCGATTGGGAATTTGGGAAAAAAAGGCAAAAAATTAGCAGCAGAACCCCCGTTGCAGGCCCAAAAGCCCGCGCCTACCGCTTCTGACTCAGCAACAACAACTCCTCCGGCTGTTGCTGCGGAAGTTAACAGCGTGCCGCCAAAAGTTGCTGTAAAATCCGATAAAAAGTCTGTCTCAAAACGCAGCGAGGGGAGTTTTTTAGAGACAGTCGGTGTAGTTTGGCAAAGTATTGTGCGGCTAGTGCGGGATCTGCTACCGCCCTCTGCGAACCAGAATCTGTCCGATCCAATTTTAAACGCCGCCATAGCAGCAATTTTGATCGTTGCAGTCGGTTTAACTCTCAACAGTTTCTCGGCAAAACCGCCCCAGAAACTAGCAAAAGTGCCTTTGGCAGCAGCGCAGCAGTCGCCACCAACCTTTGACGATTTTATGGCGTCGGGAACGCCGAAATCACCAGAGGCGATCGCACCGTCTGAGCCAATATCTGCTAAATTCAAAAGCAACTTGCCCGATTTAGTGGCCCCGGAAAAACCGCAACCAGTAGAAATTATCCCACCGCCGCCGCTGACGCCGGAACAAACTCTGATTGCTGCGATTCAAAATCAAGTTGCTGAAATTACGAATCGACTTGGCGGCGGTTTAGTTGAGTCTGTTCAAGCTAATTTTTATAGCAGCAGTTTGACGGTAAAAGTCGCTGAAGATTGGTACAAACTCAGCGAGATCGAGCAAAATCAACTAGCAACTAAAATGTGGAAAGAAGCTAATTCACTCGATTTCAGCCATCTAGAAATTGCGAATAGGGAAGGGAAGTTAATAGCTAGAAGTCCGGTTGTTGGTTCGGAAATGATTATTTTGGATAGAGGAATTAATTAGAATTTCAATTGTCTGTATCTGTCAACCATCACACCAGCCTTAAAGTCCAGAACAGAGAACCTAATTATGTAGGGTGCGAAGTGCGCACCTTACCGCTGCTGATTTTTTTGATAAATCTCCAACTTTTCAAAACTCCGACAGAATGCTAGCATTAAATTATATCATGTCGGCGGTCACGACCACAATTAAATAGGTTGGTAGTGAGGACTTCAGTCCTCATAAAAATACTAGGAATGCAGTCCTAACTAGAAACCTTAGAACGCTTATTTACCGGACATTAAATTAATTAACTTTGAGGAAAATTGAAAAATGACAATTTTAACTCAAGTCGAACAAGTAGAAATTGAATATCCCAGCAGCGACGGAGAGCCGATGGCTGAAAGCGACATCACGCGCGATTACATGACTTACAGCGTTGAAGCTGTCAAGCTTTATTTTCAAGAACGTTCTGATGTTTACGTGTCAGCCAATTCTTTTATATATTATGAAGAAGGAAACAACCAGGCAGTTGTGGCCCCGGATGTTTATGTGGTGTTTGGAGTTGCCAACCGCAAAAGGGATAATTATAAAGTTTGGGAAGAAGGGGGAATTACTCCCGATTTTGTGTTAGAAATTACTTCGGAAACAACTCAAACGAAAGACCAAGAGACCAAACCTGAAATTTATCGGGCTTTGGGAGTTACGGAATATTT
Organism: Microcoleus sp. OTE_8_concoct_300; assembly: GCF_031383065.1. NCBI lineage: Bacteria > Bacillati > Cyanobacteriota > Cyanophyceae > Oscillatoriales > Microcoleaceae > Microcoleus > Microcoleus sp. OTE_8_concoct_300. The sequence goes on from NZ_JANMZH010000442.1 coordinate 17,535, forward strand.
TCAGTACGATCCGTCGGGAGATTACCTGAATCCGATTTTACAGGGAGTACGTCTAATAAACAATCAGTACGAGCCGATTGCAGCGAACAATATCGCTTTTGATACGCTGTGGTTGTTCAGTGAAGTGCTGGGACTGGAATTGCATATAATTTCAGGAGAATTGAGGTTTAGAGTTCCTGAAACGGGTGAGTTTTTGAAGACTCACAAGGAAGAAAACCAAGGACGACTGGCGGCGGAACAAGCACGACTGGCAGCGGAGTCAACATTGCGCGAACTCGTAACTCAACTCTTAAATTCTGGAATGAGTCTGGAACAGGTAGCGCAAATGATGAATTTATCAACCGTGGAAGTGACACGATTGGTAGGGGAAAACTTTTGATCGATCGCACTTTTCCCAGATATCAAGGATAGTGCGATCGAAGTAGAGGACAAAATGTGAATAGTCAACAGTCAACAGTTAACAGTCAACAGTCCACAGTTAACAATTAACGAATGACTAGAGAGGCTTATTAGTAGGTTTAAAACCCTGCTTTTGAAAATAGGTTCTAAATACCTCAAGAGCAATTGGTGCCGCCGATACTGCACCAAATCCGCCCCCTTCAACAATAACTGCGATCGCAACTTCAGGTTTGTCAGCAGGAGCAAAACCCACATACATAGAATTGTCAGGATGACCGGGCATTTCCACAGTCCCAGTCTTACCAGCACTTAAAGGAATAGTACCGTCATTCATGCCGCGGCCTGTACCTTTTTTCACCACGTCCATCAATCCCTGGCGAACGACGTTTAAAGTTGCAGGCTTAATACCTGTTGAAATTTTTTGAGTTATAGGAGTATTGGTTTGAGAAGCCAACAAATGGGGCTGCACTCGCAAACCGCCATTGGCAATAGTTGACACCATCACAGCCAATTCTAGGGGAGTACAAAGTACCAAACCCTGACCGATCGCCATTGTTACCGTATCGCCAACATACCAATCTTCCCCATACATTTTATTTTTCTCTGCTGGGATCGGAACTTGACCGTGATTGGCGCCGTCAATCCCCAAAAGATCTAAATTAATAGTACCGCCAATGCCCATTTTTTTAGCCCATTTCGCCATTTCTTCCGGCCCGGCAGCCATACCTACTTGATAGAAAAACGTATTGCTGCTGTAGGCTAAAGCATCGCGGAAACCGATAACGCCGTAACCGGCGCCGTGTTCGTTAAAGGAAATTCCGCCGATGTTAATTGAAGCAGAACTTACCAAAGTCGAGTCAGGAGAAAACTTGCCAGACTCCATCCCGGCTACAGCAGTTACAATCTTAAAAGTGCTGCCGACTGGATAGCCTTGAACGGCCCGATTTAAAAATGGTTTGTCTGGCCCTTGCAGTCGATCCCATTCTTCTTGACTTACCTTGCGGGTAAAAATATTGGGGTCAAATGTCGGCCAACTAGCCATTGTTAAAAGAGCTCCGGTTTTCACGTCGATCGCCACAACCGCACCCAGGCGATCGCCCAAAGCTTTTTCCGCAGTTTTCTGCATATCTAAATCTAAAGTTAGCTGCACGGGTTTGCCGGGAATAGGAGCTTTTACACCTAAATCTTGGATTTCTTCGCCCTTAGCATTCACCTCGATTAAACGGTTTCCCCAAACGCCCTCTAAAGTTGAATTGGCTAATTTTTCAACTCCCATCTGACCGACGATCATTCCCATCGGATATGCAGGATTAGCTTTTAATTGATCTAAACTAGCTTCGCCGACGTATCCCAAAAGGTGAGCTGCTAATTGCTGGTGGGGATTGTCTCGGCTCGATTCTACGCGAATTTCAACTCCCCGCAAAGTATTAGCTTGCTCTCCCAACGCGACGAAAGTACCGACATCAATATCCTTAGTAATTCGCACTGGTAGGGCCGATCTGTAGCCAACTCCATCGATTTTTTTGATAATTTCGGCTGCGGGAAGTTTGACGATCGGACCGAGTGTAGCGGCGATCTCTTGCCACTCCTTGGCCGATCGCTCTTTTGGCCACAAATAGACCGATCGAGATACGCGGTTGGCTGCAAAAATTTGGCCGCTGCGGTCTAAAATTTGACCCCGAGTCGCTGGGACTGAAACAGGGCGAATGCGGTTATTTTCCGCCCGCTGTCGGTTGTAGGCTCCCTGTACCAGTTGCAGTTCGGCTAGACGAAATGTCGGCAGTGTCACCAAGGTAGTGACTAGCACCATAAAAATCATAGCTTGTAACGATCTGCTGCCTTGCCGTGCAGGATTGTTTAAGCCTTTTTTGTCGAATCGGACTTTAGAGTTAAAAGAAAAATCGCCAGCCATATTAATTAATCTGCTCTTTTTATTCAACTAACACGTTGATATGGTTCCCATCCGGATTATTTTGCGGATGATACAGCGATTATAACTTCTAACTCTTTAGGGACAGAGATAAATTCGGCCTATTGGCAGACGAATCCGCCGGATTGTTTGATTAGAATATGTATTAAATATCTGGTTTTTCTGACAATTCAACTGTTAAGGAGTTACGAGCGCTGTGGAACCGATCGATTTTTTGATTGCTTGGCTGGTGACGGGTAGCAGCTTGCTGCTGATTTCCCAACTGCCGATCGGCGTACAAATTGACAGTACACCGAAAGCAGTAATTTCTGCTGCGGTTTTGGGAATTTTGAATGTTTTAATTTTGCCCATTCTAAAAGCAGTTTTTTTCCTACCGAACCTGCTGACGCTGGGATTGCTTTCCGGCGCCTTTGCTTTTGTAATGAACGTGATTGTTTTTGCCTCGGCTGCGAAGTTAGTTGAAGGATTTAGCTTGCGGATGGGTCTTTGGAGCGCGGTACTGGGAGCGATCGCCTTGGCGGCAGTTAGCAGCTTTATCAACGGCGCGCTGATTTAGGATCGCGAATTAAATAACTTACAATTTTAATTGTTATTGTGGGACGGGCGGGACGCCCATCCCACAAACTTGTGGAAGTTATTTAATTCTCATTCCTTAGCAACTTCCCTTGATAAAGGGCGATTAAAATCGCCCGATATTTCCCACCCTTACCTTGCGCGTTTCGTTGGTCTACAAGCGATTTCTATCGCCGAATATTTATTCTCCCTTCTTACTTCTTCCTTCAATCCGTAAAATCCGTAAAATCCGTAAAATCCGTTAAACAATCCGTTGCCGAACTTCCTCCTCTCTGTTAAATTCGTTAACTGAGATGTTGCACCATTCTCAATAAGCTTTTTATGAACAGGCAAGATGCCTGTTCCACAAGAAAATTCACTCTTTGTGGAACAGGCCGGAAAGCCTGTTCTTGAGAATGGTGCAAGATGTGAGTTAAATCACTTACACTCATCCGTTGCCGAACTTACTTCCTAATCACAGAATTATAGGCTGTCACCTTAATATCAATCCCAGTAATATCTGTGCCGACAACAACAGCCACCGCTCCTAAGTCCAATGCTTTTTTTGCCATGGACGGCCCAGCGATCCCGCCTTCGCAGATAACGGGAACCTTAAGCTTTTCTACCATTTCCGCCAGCAAATCAAATCCGGGCGGCGAGAAATTTTCCGTCTGAGCAGTGTAGCCAAAAAGAGTAGTTGCTACAGTATCTGCGCCTGCTTGGGCTGCCGCGATCGCAGCTTCTATGGTATCTACATCCGCCATCACTAATTTGCCCAATTCGCTGTGAATTTGCGCGATTAATGTCTTTAAATCTTCGCCCCCAGCAGGACGGTTTCTCAGAGTAGCGTCAATGGCGATAATATCGGCTCCTGAAGCGGCGATCGCCTGCGCGTCTTCAAACCGAGGAGTAATGTAAATCTCGCATCCCGGCAATTGCTGCTTCCAAATCCCAATTATGGGAGCGGATACCTGTTTTCGCACCGCCGCAATGTGAGCCGGAGTGTCAATCCGCACGCCCGCCGCTCCTCGATTGACTGCGGTTCGAGCCATTGCCGCAATTACGATCGGATCGTGCAGCGGCGAATCAGTAGGTGCTTGACAAGAAACAATTAATCCTGTAGGAATTTGACAATTAATCATGGCGAATTGGGAATGGGGAATTGGGCATGGGGGATTGGGCATGGGGGATTGGGCATGGGGAATTGGGCATGGGGCATGGGGCATGGGGCATCGGGCATGGGGAATTGGGCATGGGAATGGGGCTTTTTTTGTAATTTATTCCCTGTGCCCTATTGAACTCAAATAAGCGTTAAGTTTTGGTAGTAATTTATCGACTATTGGTTTAAATTTGCTTACTTCTTCGCTTGTGATAAGTTGTCTAGCATAGGCTAATCTTAACCAGCTTACTGTTTCGTACAAAGAGCCTCTCGCAATTTTTACAAAACGCCGATTATCTTGGTCATTATAACGACCTCTTCCTTCAGCAATATTAGCACAGACACTATCAGCAGACCGAACGATCTGTTTGCCCATCGTATCTTTGGTGAAGTAATCCCATTTTTTAACAATTTCCCAAATCTGATTCGCCAAACTTTCCGCCAACTTATAAACCTCTAATTCCTCAAAATCAGGTCTTCCCATAATTGCCTCAAAAACTCAATTATATTAAATGCCCCATGCCCCATGCCCCATGCCCCATGCCCCATGCCCCATGCCCCATGCCCCATGCCCCATGCCCCATGCCCCATGCCCCATGCCCCATGCCCCATGCCCCATGCCCCATGCCCCATG
>NZ_JANMZH010000450.1:0-12568 GCF_031383065.1 Microcoleus sp. OTE_8_concoct_300
ACTAATGACTAATGACTAATAACTAATGACTAATGACTAATGACTAATGACTAATGACTAACAACTATTTGCTTTTGGGTAAAACACATGGCAATTCCTTTTTCGTAGTAAGCGGCCTCGTTAATGAAAATTGGATATACGGTCGATTTACCTTCATACAAGACCGACTCACCATCAAAGGTCAAAAACATCGGATCGCCGGGATTTAGGGCTTGATAATCTCTGGATTGTAGATGAGGATGAATCATTGCCTCAATTTCTTTCTTCTCGTTTCTGGGATAGTCGATCGCCTCCATGGTGTAATAAATAGTCAGGGGATTCTTTGCCGCAGGCATTCTGCCTTGATTGTAGGCTTCTATACAGTCTAATATTGTGCCTAAAACTTGCTCTGTTTGCTGAAATAAAGAGGCATCTAATACCCCTTGCGGCACTGCACCAACTTCCAGCGTACCACCTAATTCGGAAAGCGATCGCAGCACAGGACTATCAGGATTCTTGGTTGTAGAAGCGAGTAGCTTGAGGTGGGGATAGACAGAGGTTAAATAAGCTGCTAGTTGCAGGTTAAAGGGATGATGGCTGGCGAGAATAAAAGTTAGCCCCATGTTGGATGTGGTGCTATGCAAATCGATAATTAAGTTAGGCTGATGAGTGTTTTTTGAGCTAAAAATGCCGTAGATTTCTTTCGCGCGCTGCGCTTCATAGCTGGAGAGATGGGGATTTTCTAAATCTTGCTGTCTAAAGCAGCGGTTGAGGTCGATATCGAGGTAGCGTCTCCCGATTTCGCAAGCTTTGGGATTGGCTAGCAGGGCGATAGTTTCAAAAGTCGATCGCCCCATTAACTCTGGCGCGCGATCGAATTTCTTCACGAGGTAAATTCCTGTGAGTTCGTTTCCGTGGGTTCCTCCCACTATGGCAACACGTTTAATTTGGTTCATAAATAAATAACTTCCTATCCCCAGCGTAGCACGATTTGTCATCTGTTGGTAAAACACACCTGAGAAACCCGGTTTCTTTGTGTATTTATTGTCACCCAACTAAAAGCTCATAGAAACCCGGTTTCTCGCCCCATGCGTGAATCTCAGAAACCGGGTTTCTCTCGATATTTATCGTCACCCAACTAAAAAATTCATAGAAACCCGGTTTCTCGCCTCGATGCCAAAAATTACTGTCACAATAAAATGAATCCTAGCGAGAGACAAAGGGCCTGACGCGAGAGGAAGCAGTGCGGCGAATTGACCAAGCAGCCGAGGAAAAATTGACGCAACTGGATTTGGCGGGGTTGGGGTTGGAGAAATTGTCGCCACAGATTGGCAAGTGCGCTCCGCTTGAGAGGTTGGTGTTGGGGAAATTTGCTATCATAGTTTGAGCGATCGCACTATTCTATATTCTGTAAATTACCAGCTATGAACATTCAGTTGGTTGACTCCTTAATTCAAGTCATTGAGTCGCTGACACCTGAAGAGAGTTTGCTGTTTCAAGAAAAACTCTCGGCTAGGGCGATTCAGAGTACGCCTGGAGTCTGTGGAGGAAATGCCCGGATTCGCAACACCCGCATTCCTGTTTGGACACTGGTTTCGCTTCACCAACAGGGGGCCCATGAGGTTGAGTTACTTCGGAATTATCCAGGTTTGTCGGATCGCGATTTAGAGAATGCTTGGCGTTATTACGATCGCCACCGGGAAGAAATCGATCGCATTACTGTTTCCGATCAAACCGAATAGTAGAATAGTAGATAGCTAAAAGAGGGATTGTAGATATGGGACTGAATGAGTATTTTGATTTCTTAGCACCGGATGATATTCGCATTAAAGGACATCGCATCGGGATTGAGACGGTACTGTATGAGTATCTTTATCGGGAACGCACCCCAGAAGAAATTCAGCAACTCTATCCATCTCTAACTTTGGCAGAAGTTTATACGACTATTTTGTATTATTTACAAAATCAAGAATCAGTAAGTAGATATTTGCAAGATTGGTTGGAATGGTCGCATCAGCAGCGAAAGATCCAAGTAGCAAATCCCCATCCGGCGACAGAAAGATTGCGAAAATTGAAAGCTGAACGGGAAAGACAATCTGTTATCCAGGGTGCTTGATCAATGGCGCTCAAATATTTAATGGACGAGAATGTTACGCCGATTTATGCTACACAACTTCGGCGAAAACGCCCTGATTTAGTAGTTTGGGCAGTGGGCGAAATTGGTACACCCCCAAAAAGCACTCTCGATCCGGAGATTTTGGTGTGGTGTGAGGAGCATAACTTTATTTTGGTGACAAACAATCGCAAGTCAATGCCCGTACATTTGGTAGATCATCTGGCTCAAGGTGGTCATAAGCTAATCCGCATTTAAATTGCATGGTAAAATAAATTTTTCCTCTTGTGGGGTGGGCATCCTGCCCGCCCTCAACATACAATTTAAATGCACAACAGCTTATTCCAGGGATTTTCGTTTTGAATCAGGATTTAAGTATTGGGCAAAATATTGAGGAATTGATTGTGATTGTTGATGGTTCGTTTGATAACGAATACCAAGACCGAATCATTCATCTCCCTTTAACATAAATCTACTAAACAAAAAATGTGTAGCCTTTTTCCTCCCCAGATTCCTCGCGGGTGGCCAGAAACGGGGTTTTTGCCCAGAAGACGCGTTACAGTCGTAGAAACCAGAAAAAACCCGGTTTCTTGAGTTTTGACTGTCACAATAAAATGAATCCTACCGAGAGACAAAGGGCATGACGCGAGAGGAAGCAGTGCGGCGAATTGACCAAGCAGCCGAGGAAAAATTGACGGAACTGGATTTGGCGGAGTTGGGGTTGGAGGAGTTGCCGCCGGAGATTGGCAAGTGCCCTCCGCTTGAGACTTTGCTGTTGGGGAAATTTGATATGATAGTTTCAGGAAAATAGGTTAAAATCAAGGTTAAAATTGTGCTAGAGGTCTTTTATGGCTCAATTCACGATCGAAGTTCCTGATACACTCTTACCACAACTAGAGCAACTCCAAGACCGACTACCAGCACTACTAATGCAATGGCTATCAATTGCCAATGTGTCCCAGCAAAATATCACAGATAGATCGATCGCATTTGAAGAAGTGCTGGATTTTTTGATGACTCAACCAACACCTTTAGAAATTTGGAATTTCAAGGTTTCAGAAACAGCTCAACAGCGATTGCGAGAATTGCTAGAACGGAATCGAGAAGGTGGCTTGAATGAAATCGAAACCGATGAACTTGACAGTTATGAGGAGTTAGATAGGCTGATGCAAATGCTGAAAATTCGTGCATATTCTACTCTTCTACCTCTAGCTTTCTAACAATGACCTTAAAGATTTCACCTGCTTTACGCAGGGAGGTATTTCAGCGGGCAGAGGGAAGATGTGAGTATTGCAGATTGCATCAGGATTTCTCGATTTATACCCACGAGGTCGATCATGTAGTTGCGAGAAAACATGGTGGAAAAACAGTGCTAGAGAATCTGGCTTTATCGTGTTTGCCATGCAATCGATACAAGGGTTCGGATTTAACCAGTATCGATCCGCAGGCGAGAGCAATTACGCGATTGTTCGATCCGCGCTCGGATGTTTGGTCAGAGCATTTTATCTGGGAGAATGGCAGGATTATCGGCTTAAGTGCGATCGGGAGAACAACGGTTTTTCTACTGAAGTTCAATATAGTGACTGCGGTTAGAAATCGTCAGTTATTTGGCAATTTTTAATTAATGTTGGCGGCGCGCGGGTAGCCAGAAACCGGGTTTTTGCGAGAATTATTGGTCACAGCCCACAGACATGGGAAAAAACCCGGTTTCTTTGGCTGTGGTGCGCGGGCAACTCCCCACCAAACGAAAATTCCTGTCACAATAAAATGAATCCTACCGAGAGAGAAAGGGCATGACGCGAGAGGAAGCAGTGCGGCGAATTGACCAAGCAGCCGAGGAAAAATTGACGGAACTGGATTTGTCGGGGTTGGGGTTGGAGGAATTGCCGCCGGAGATTGGCAAGTGCACGCAGCTTGAGACGTTGGTGTTGGGGAAGGTGGAGAAACGGGAATGGGTTGATGGTAAAATGACTCCGAAACTAATCACCAATCAATTAATCGGATTGCCGGAGGAATTGCGATCGCTGGTAAATTTGCGATCGATCGACCTCAGTGGCAATCCATTCGGAAAAATGCCAGAATTGCTGCTGGAAATGAAGCAATTAGAGAGTTTAACTTTAGTCAGTATTGGTTTAACAGAAATTCCAGATGCGATCACTCAACTCTCGAATCTGAAACTGCTTAACCTCCTAAGCAATCAGATTACCTTGATCCCAGATGTGATCGGGCAACTGTCAAATCTGACACTGCTTGCCCTCGGTGGCAATCAGATTACCTTGATCCCAGATGTGATCGGGCAACTATCCAATTTGACATGGCTTGGTCTCGGTGACAATCAGATTACCGTCATCCCAGATGCGATCAGGCAACTGTCGAATCTAACAGTGCTTTGGCTCGGTCAAAATCAGATTACCGTCATCCCAGATATGATCGAGCAACTGTCGAATCTGACAGAACTTGACCTCAGGAAAAATCAGATTACCTTCATCCCAGAAGCGATCGCCCAACTCTCCAATCTCACACGGCTTGTCCTCGGTTTCAATCAGATTACCTTTATCCCAGAGGCGATCGCTCAATTATCTAATTTGACAGTGCTTCACCTCTGGAACAATCAGATTACGGAAATACCAGAGGCGATCGCTCAATTATCTAATTTGGAACTGCTTGTCCTCGATAACAATCAGATTACCGTCATCCCAGAGGCGATCACCCAACTGTCGAATCTGACAAACCTTTGCCTCTGGAACAATCAGATTACCGTCATCCCAGAATTCATCGCTCAATTATCCAATCTGAAACAGCTTTACCTCAGTCACAATCAGATTACCAAAATCCCCGATGTGATCGGTCAACTCTCAAATCTGACACTGCTTTCCCTCGATAACAATCAGATTACCGTTATCCCAGAATTCATCGCTCAATTATCCAATCTGACAGAACTTTCCCTCAGTAACAATCAGATTGAAAAAATTCCCGAATGCTTAGAAACACTCCCAAAACTTGAAAAACTCTATCTCCGCAACAATCCCCTGCCGATTTATCCAGAAATCCTAGGAGTGGCCGACGAGTGGGAAGAACCCGGTACTCCCGCTGCCATCTTCAACTACCTGCGCCAACTCCGCAGCGGCGAAGTTCTCCCCCTCAACGAAGCCAAAGTCCTCCTCGTCGGGCAAGGCAGCGTCGGCAAAACCTGCCTGATCAACCGCCTCATCCACAACAAATACAACCCCAACGAGCCCCAAACCGACGGACTCAACATCACAGACTGGAAAATTACAGTCAACACCAAACCCGTCAAACTCAACGTCTGGGACTTCGGCGGACAAGAAATCTACCACGCCACCCACCAATTTTTCCTTACCAAACGCAGCCTCTACCTCCTCGTGTGCAACTGCCGCACCAGCGAAGACGAAAACCGCCTCGAATACTGGCTGAAACTGATCGAAAGCTTCGGCGACGCCTCCCCCGTCATCCTCGTCGGCAACAAATGCGACGAACAACCCCTGGATCTCAACCGCAAAGCCTTGCGCGACAAATATCCCAACATCAAAGCGATTGTCGAAACCTCCTGCGAAAGCGGCACCGGAATCGACAAACTCCGCAGCGCCATCCACACGGAAATCTCCCAACTCAAAGAAGTCTACGATCTTTTGCCCCTAAGCTGGTTCCAAGTCAAGCAGCGCCTGGAAAACCTCGACAAAGACATCATCAGCATCAGCGAATACGCCACCATCTGCGCCAAAGAAAACATCTTTGAAGAAACCGACCAAACCCAACTGATCGGACTGCTGCACAACCTGGGCATTGTCCTCAACTTCCGCGAACACCCCATCCTGCAATCCACCAACATCCTCAATCCCCACTGGGTGACAGAAGGCATCTATGCCCTCCTCAGCGACGACGAACTCAAAGTCAAAACCAAAGGTATTCTCTCCTACGCCGACCTCAGCCGCATCCTCGACTCAAATAAATATCCCAGCCACCGCTACCACTGCCTTACCGAGTTAATGGGCGAATTTCAACTCTGCTTCCCCATCAACCATTGCAGGGCGCTGACTTTCCTCATCCCCGGCATCTTGCCCAAAGAGGAACCGCAAAACACCAAACTCCAAGGCGACACCCTGGAATTTCAATATCACTACCGCATCCTCCCCGACAGCATCCTCTCGCGCTTCATCGTCCTCATGCACGAAAAAATCCACAACTGCACCCACTGGCGCACGGGGGTTATGCTGGAGTACACCGAAGGCGCTGAGGTGTACAACATCGCCCGGATCAAATCTGACCCGGAAGATAAGAAAATCTTTATTGCCGTTAGCGGGCGGGAATCGACGCGGCGTTCTTTCCTCAGCATGATTCGCGATACGTTTACCAAAATCCACAAATCTTTTGCCAATCTGGAAATCAGTCAATGGGTGCCGATTCCGGGTTATCCCGATGCCGAACCGCTGGATTATGATGAATTGCTAGGGCTCGAGGAGATGGGCCAGACTGAGGTTGTGATCGGCAAACTTAAAACGCGTCGGAATTTGCGGCAGTTGTTGGATGGGTATGAGTCGATCGAACTTCGGCGCAGAAACCAAATGGGCGATCGAGATTTCGACTATACAGAAGACGGTTATCCTGGAATTAACATTCACGTTCATCAAAACAATCTCGATCGCAGTTCTAAAACAACTCATCAAAACGGGCGCGGCGATAACTTTGGGGGCGATCGAATTCAAGGCGACAAGATAATGGGCAATTCCGCTGAAACTCCCCAACGCTGAAGCTGCGTTTATTGATATTCACAAACTTCGGGACTATAGCTTGAATATGCAGCACGATCGGGGAAAACACAAAGCTCGGTTATTTCTTGCTATCCTAGGGTTAAGTGTTGAAAATGCCGAAGAACTGGAATTTATCCTGTTAGAAGCAATTCAAATATATGATGGCATCTCCTCCAGCCAAGATGAATACGGTCAACGCTATCTGGTCAATTTCCCCCTAACCCGTAATGGAAACACCGCAACAATTCGCAGCACTTGGATTGTCCGTTCTACAGAAACGTTCCCCCGACTCACTAGCTGTTACATTCGGAGGTAAATTATGGTAAAGGCGATCGTCAAGTTACAATTACTCGATGTTGTTGCCATCAAAGAAGATTTACCCGATGCTAATTTACTCGCAGGTCAAGTGGGTACGATCGTCGAGGTTTTAGCTCCAGAAGTTTACGAAGTCGAATTCAGCGACGACGATGGGCAAACTTATGCGATGTTGCCACTACACAGCAGTCAACTGTTACAATTAAAATATAAGTCTACAGCATAAAATACCCCCATGTCTAATACTATTCATCAATACGGTCAAGGCGATAATTTTGGCGGTGATCAAGTTGGAGGTGATAAAGTGGGAGGCGATAAAGTTGATAACTCGCAAGCCAACCACCTAGAAAACGCTAAGGTTTCCGGTGTTATCGGCCGCGACAACGCCCAAGTTAGCAATAGCCAATTTAACCAAAACAATAATGCCAATACCGCCGAACTTTTGAAACTGATTTCATCGATGCGTCAAACTGCCGATCAGTTTCCAGAAGGCATTCGCGATGAGATAATTATCGATATTGAAAATGTCGAAACCGAAATCAAGAAACCGGAGAACCAATGGAATAAAACCAGATTAAAGAAAAGCTTAACAGCTCTTGTAGCGGCGGGTACTGCGTTCGGAATTGGCATCGCAGGCATGGCTGATTTTGCTGATAACGTGATCGATGTCAGCCACAACCTGGGTATCGAACTCAAGCTACCGCCAGGACTCTAAATCATTTAAAATTAAGGTGATTGGGGCCATCCTCGCCCCAATCATTCCCAAAACCTCGGTGTTGCCATGCGTAAAATTGTACTATTCATTGCATCTAGTTTGGACAGTTATATCGCGCGATCGAATGGCGATATTGACTGGCTGTTTACAGACCAAAATTACGGTTATACTAAATTCTTAGATAGCATCGATACCGTTCTCATGGGTCGGAAAACTTACGAACAAGTTCTAACTTTTGGCGAGTATCCGTACCCGGAAAAAAAGAGTTATGTTTTTACGAAAAATCTAGATTTTCAAGCAACTTATGATGTCGAAGTTGTAACACATTTAGAGAGTTTTGTCAAGGCTATGCGCTTGCTTGACGGCAAGAATATTTGGTTAGTGGGAGGTTCTCTGCTGATTCGCGATTTCCTGAATCAAAATTTGGTCAATGAGCTAATTCTCTCGGTGCAACCGATTATTTTGGGCGAGGGAATTCCTTTATTTGCTAATCCCATAAATACTACAGCTTTACAGTTAACTGGATGTCAGACATACAGTTCTGGCCTCGTTCAGCTATCTTACGATGTCACGACTTGAGGGCGCGCCCCCTTGCTAAGTCGCTTGCAAAAATACTGTCAGTTGGTGGTCAAAAAAGGTAAGATAGAAATAAGTAAGTTAGTTATCGATATATTATGTCTGCCAAAGATGTTTTTCATGAAGTTGTCAAAACAGCTTTGCAAAAAGAAGGCTGGCATATTACCCACGATCCGTTTCCGATTAGTGTGGGCGGTGTAGATATGTCGATCGATCTGGGAGCAGAAAGGCTGATTGCGGCAGAAAGGCAAGGCGAAAAAATTGCCGTTGAGGTCAAAAGTTTTTTGGCAAAATCGTCGCCAATCTCGGAATTTCACAGGGCATTGGGGCAGTTCATTAATTATCGAGCCGCACTCAAAGAAAAAGCACCCGATCGAATTTTGTACTTGGCGGTGCCGTTAATAACTTATGAAGAATTCTTTCAACTAGATTTCCCAAAAGCAAGGATCGAGGAAAATCAGGTAAAAATGATTGTTTATGATACAGCAGTTGAGGTCATTGTAGAATGGAAAAATTAATCAAATATCGGCAAATTGTGCAGCAAATGTTACTGGAGTACGGCAAGCGCAAACCTGCTCACGGAGACATTGAAGTCGAGACAATTCTTGATACAGAACGAGATCATTACCAAATCTTCTATGTGGGCTGGGACAACCAGACTCGGGTGCATCACTGTAGCATTCACATAGATATCAAGGGCGGGAAAATTTGGCTTCAATGGAATGCCACTGAAGATGATGTTGCTGAAAATTTAGTAATAGCCGGAGTTCCAAAAGAGGATATTGTTTGGGGATTTCAGCCGCCGTTTATGCGGAAGTATACGGGTTATGCAGTAGAATAGATAAGAGATATTAAAGCTGTATTGTACATAAAGGGGTGCTAGAAATTTATTTCACGATGCTGTAAAAAGAAGGTAATTTTGGAATGGAAAGAGTAGAGCGTTACCGCCAGTGTATCCGAAAATTGCTAAGTCAACAAGCAAGGCTAGAAAATCCTAATCCAGACGTTGAATGCCAGCTTGTTTTTGATTGGGAACATGACCACTATCAGATACTCGATGTTGGCTGGGACGGACTAAAGCGGATCTACAACTGTTTCATTCATTTGGATATCAAGGATGGCAAAATTTGGATTCAGCGCAATATGACAGAAGTGGATATTGCACGGGAATTTGTCAAGATGGGAGTGTCTGAGGATGATATTGTGTTGGGGTTGCATCCACCTTACAAGCGTCCGCAGACGGGGTTCGGAGTAGCATAAAGGAAAAGGCGATCGCAGATGATGAAATGTGTTTGCTACTTTTTGTTATTAATATCTTTTTTCTGGGTGGCGCTTCCTGCTGACGCCTCTGTATGCCGCAATTATCAAGGAAGCGAGATTTGCATTGTCGATATCAAACGCAGTGCGAAAAACTATTGGGAATACAGGGTAATTCTTAGTGTTGATGGAGTTAAACAGCCTCTGGAAGTCTACAATTGCCGCGATCGCACTACAGTTAAGAAAGATGGCACTGTTTTGAACTTTGGACAAAACAACCCTGGTGAAATCGTCTGCGCTTTTTTTAATAAGAAATAGTTTGGGTCATTCAATTTATCTCGTTTTCTTATAAGCGAGCTTAAGTTTAGTGGCGATCGGATAGTTTTGCCTAAAAATAAGCTGTTGCGGCATTTAAATTGTATGTCAAAAAAATCGTATTGTGGGGTGTCCCGCCCGCCCTGAATATACAATTTAAATGCGCGACAGCTTAGGAATGAGAATTAAATAACTTCCACAAGTTTGTGGGATGGGCGTCCCGCCCGTCCAAAAAGGACGGGCGTCCCGCCCATCCCACAATAACAATTAAAATTGTAAGTTATTTAATTCGCGATCCTTAGACACAAATTAGTAGGAAAGGATATCGGCAAATTTACAAACTTGAAATCAGCCATATCCGGCCGCCCCCAAGACCGTAGACTGTAAAAAAGCGCCATCCGGTGATTGACAAGTTGTACAAATGGCTGTAGGAATGAGCCATCAGTTCCTTAGCTTTTTTGGTGGCTGCGTAAAGGGAAATAGGACGATCGACCTTATCGCTAACAGCAAAGGGAACTTTGGTGTTATATCATGTCCGATCGATCGCCCATAATACATAGACCGGGGCGGGTTTGTGAGATTGTCCGTTTTTGGCAAATATTATTTGTGAACCCGCCCCTACAGGAATCAGGATAATCGACCGGACATGATATTAGTACCGTAAATGGAACTGGAAGAAGCAAAGACTAAATGCTCGATTTTGCTGGGGCGGCAGCATTCTAAAATAGACCTCTTGCAAAAATAATTAGGACGGGCTCTTAGGCCCAAACCACAAGAAAAAATAACTCTTGTGGGATGGGCCGAAGAGCCCGTCCCATCAATTGAAAAGGATTTTTGCAAGAGGTCTAATGTTAATAAATCCCGTGAGGTTGCTGTCTGCGTAAGCCTGGGGATTTTGCAGGGAGTAGCGGACGCCGGCTTGAGGGGCGAGGTGTACAACGCGATCGCATTTTTGGTCTAGGAAAAGTTGGGATATGCCAGTGCGATCGCTCAAATCTAAATGCTGAAAAGTAAATTAGGCACCATACAAGGTTCAAGATTGTTAAATTTGTCAGATTAATTATAGCGGTTCGATCGCGTGGTGAGGTATGCCCTATGCCCTATGCCCTATGCCCTATGCCTTAATTAACTGGTATAATACCTGCAATTGAAAAAGAAATTAAATGAGCGGCGAATGAGTAACATCAAATTTTGGAAACCAGCTTATCAACTATTCCGACATGATGAGCCGTTAATGAATAAGGAGTTAGAAGAGTTCTACGTGCGCCGGGAAGATAGTCCGGTGGATACTTTGGTAAATTTGCTGGAAATGGACGATGACGCAGCTCAGTATCTGGTCGCCGGACATCGCGGTGGCGGTAAAACTACCGAACTGAGACGACTAGAAGAACGCTGTAGGGCCGATTATACAGTTGTTTGGGTGGATACGGATACGGCGCTGGACAAGTTTAACATCGGTCATGCGGAAGTGGCTGTGCTGATTGGGATGCAAGTCGTGCAGCGACTGGCAGATGTGGGTTGGAAGTTGCCTAAAAAGTTGGAAAAGGAACTTTTGGAAAGTCTCAAAAAAATAACTTATCAAGATAAAGTAACGGGTGGGGGCGAACTTCAGTTACCGAAGCTGTTTCAAGATTTGGGGGCACAGCTCAAAGTGGGGTTTCAGCGAGAAACGACGCGGACGCTGGAAGTGAAACCAGTTCTGGGTGAAATTATCAACAAGGTGAATGAGATTATTGCTGCGGCTCAAGGACAGACACGGAAGTTATTAGTCATTGTGGATGGTTTGGATCGAAAGGAATATTCGATCGCCCTGGAGATGTTTTCTAGTTCGTTGTTGACGGATATTCAGTGCCATATTGTTTATGCCATTCCGATCGCCTTGCGCTATTCTCCATCTTTTAGGCAGCCGATGGAGAGCTTTACCAGATGTCTAGATTTATCCAATATTGGTGTTTTTAAATGCGATGACATGGCTCGCCCGACTACAAATCCCGATAATGTGGGACGGCATATTTTGAAGGAGGTGGTTCAGAAACGGTTGGCAAAATTGGGCAATGCCTACGCGAATTTGGTCGAACCGGATGCGCTGGACCTGCTGGGCGAGAAGAGTGGGGGCGTGATGCGGGAGTTGGTGCGGTTGGCGCGGATGGCTTGCGAAGTGGCATTGAACAAGCAAGCGAGCAAGATCGATCGCCCCATTGCCGAGGAAGCGGTTCGATTAGAACATCAAACGTACACGATCGAGGATTACCATTTTCCCGAACTGAAGGCGGTGCATCGCACGGGCAAGTTGACCAGCAATGAGTTTGACTCGCCAAAGCACGGCAGAATTGTCATTTGTAATGAGTTACTGCACTACAAGTTGGTGTTAGGGTACAACGATAAGAAATATGGGCGTTGGTTTGATGTGAATCCGATGTTGTGGGTGGATTTGGAACGCTGGCAGTAAGCTAAGGAATGAGAATTAAATAACTTCCACAAGTTTGTGGGATGGGCGTCCCGCCCGTCCAAAAAGGACGGGCGGGACGC
>NZ_JANMZH010000217.1:0-1141 GCF_031383065.1 Microcoleus sp. OTE_8_concoct_300
TAGGACTTACGCATTGACAAAAAACATCATCTATGAATTATAGATAATGATATCACTGCTAAGGTTGGCAAAAATATGCTCACGTACAACTAACGTGAACATATTCCGTTGTACTTCATACCAATTGCTAATTATCTTTTCAGAGCGCATAAACTCCAATCTCACAAATGCTTGCAGTGAACAAAATATGTGAGTTTTGATTGCTAATGTATCTCTAACCATGAACCGACAAATTCCACATACTTGTTTTATGGCTCGATGAAAAGTTTCAATGCCCCAATGGGTATCATGAATTGTGATAAATTCACTTCTGCTAATATCTGGGATTTTTGACTCATCTGGCAGATATAAAATATAGTGTCTAGAGTCTTCTTTTTTAAAGTCGCACCTTTACAACTTTATAAATCCAAATTCTTTCAGATGAGTTCTTAATCCTTCTTCTGGAATAGCCAGAGTGCTTACTTGACAATATTTCTGTGGCTCATTTGAGACGGTTCTATTTTTTTCAATCCCAAATAGAAAACCCAATTTCGGGTTTTTTAGAAATTTTAAGTTTTCTACTCCTGAATACCAACTATCTCCTGTTACTATTCTTGGCTTGACTCCCCAGTTTATTATTTCTCTCACCATTTCTCTAAAATAATCCTTTTTTGTTTTCCCCTCATTTTTGTCATATATTCTGTAATTTATTGGGACTGAATTACCATTAATGTCGCTGTAATATAGCGTAATTAAATTTAAGCCAATAAGAGTTTTATGGGCTTTTCCTGACCAAAAATAACTGATTAATTCGGCATTTTTGGGATCACTGTAAATCTTTTCTATGACTGTATCGTCTACACTTAGTATCCCTCCTACTAAGTTAATGATTTTCTCTATTCTGTTGAATAAATCTTTCGGTTCGTATCTCTCTCTCAATAAAAAACGGTTGACGCTATCATGTGAAACATCTCCTAATACCTCTGCTAGCCGACTGCACCCCCCAAACTTTGGCTCTGACAGCAAAAATAAGGTGTAGAGGTCTAGATTGCATTGTGCTGTCGATGGTTTAGTAATTTCTCTGATTGTCCGATACCTAGAAAGTAAACGACCCATCTTTATCAATGCACTATTTTGTTATTCTGTCAATGCGTAAGTCCTA
>NZ_JANMZH010000538.1:0-26115 GCF_031383065.1 Microcoleus sp. OTE_8_concoct_300
ATCCAGCCAAGTCGATCGCGTAATCGGAGCACTGGTAGAAATATAGTCCACTCCGGTTTCCGCTACACTTCTAATTGTTTCTAAAGTAACATTGCCGGAAGCTTCAATTTTGACCCGATCGCTCTTTTGGCGAATTATTGCCACTGCCTGCCGCATCAAATCAAAGGACATATTATCTAACATGATAATATCCGCTTTGTGCTGCAAAGCTGTTTCTACTTCGGCGAGAGTTTCGGTTTCGACTTCGATTGTCAGCGGATAGGGGATAGAATTGCGAATTAGGGCGATCGCCTCTGCAATTCCCCCAGCCGCCGCAATGTGATTGTCTTTAATCATCACCGCGTCATCTAATCCCATCCGGTGATTGCAAGCACCGCCGACTTGAGTTGCGTATTTTTCCAACAATCTCAATCCGGGCGTCGTCTTGCGCGTATCCACTAATTGCACGGGCAAATCGGCAATTTTGTCAACATATTTCTGAGTTAAAGTAGCGATGCCGCTCAAACGCATTGCCAAGTTTAATGCTACTCTTTCTCCGGTTAGCAGCGCATCGAAATTTCCGGAAATCTCGGCAATTACTTCTCCTTTTTCGCACAGTTTCCCTTCTGGTACTTGGGGGATGAAACTGAGGCCGCTGTCTAAAAGTTTAAATGTGCGATCGGCAATTGGCAATCCGGCAATGACTCCAGCTTCTTTGACAATCCATTTAGCTGTACCCTGGATGCTGTTTGCGGGAAATAAGGCCGATGTTGTGCGATCGCCCCTACCGATATCTTCTAGTAGCCAGTTGTGCAATAGGGAGTCTAAAACTATCCAAGGCGGTAATATTGCTGTCATGTTTTTGTCGGTTGTTATATCAAGTTTAGGGCGGGTGAGACGCAGAAACCGGGTTTTTTACGAAAACACTGGATTTGAGCCTTTAACGCTAGTAAAAAACCCGGTTTCTTTGGTATTTATGCGTAAGTCATAAGCCAGATTTGGGATGATATCTATTAGGAACGATAGTCGATTGGGTAATTTTAGGCAAGTTGCAAAATAATCTGGCCACGCGGATGTCCTTGTTGGCTTAATTACAGTTTGCTCAACAGGCGCAGTTTTGTAGTCAATCATCTGTTGACAACGTTGGGTGTCGGTGATTTAATAGAGTGAGTTTGCTTTATCGCAAGGAAAATTGGCGCCAAAGAAACAAGCTCATCTGATTTATGAGCAAGCAGAGGCTTTGGGGTGGGCCACTAGGGCTAAGGGTAAGTTTGCTAGTAAATTTGGAAGTAACGAACTTGATAAATTAGAGTTCGGATTTGATTATTTCGCCTAAAAACTGCATTCAAGCTACAAATACTCAGTTATGACTCACCTAAATATTTCTCCTCTCAACCGTCGCTCTTTTCTTAGTTATGTTGCTTTAGGTACTTTGGGTTTATTGACAAAAGACTTGCTTGATCCAGCTAGCGCTATGGCTGATAGCGAGGGATTAGGCAAAAATTTCTCTACCTTGGAGAACTATCATATTTTTGTTCCTTATACCACAGCCCGAGTAGGAGGAAAGCAAACTTTTACTTTGCGATCGGGAGAACCTTGTCAGGTAGCAATTCCCTCCAAAACCCAAGATAGCCAACAGATTACCATCAAAGGGCGCGGTCAAGACGGTAAAGATATTACTGTAGTTTTGCATACTTTATACGATAGACAACTCGGAATAAAAGAGGAAATTTATCAAGAAATTGACAAAAATACGCAATTTGTCGAAGAAGCAAGCAAAGCGAAATGCAAATTTGTTTATGAGCAAGTTGAAGATGGTGAGTACATTGATGATCTGATCGCCTTGGATTTTCTGGATTATATTATATATTCTTCTAAACTGGGCCGCCAAATTCAAGAGCGTTACCAAATCGCCAGTACCAATTCACGCCTGCTCGGAATTTGGCAAGCCATTGAATCGACATTGGCTCAATCTAAACTGACTAAGGCAGAGAAGAAACTAATCAGAGGAACTTTTGCATACGTCCGCGCTGGCGAACCTGTTCCTGACTTTAAAGCACTCACAGATATTGAGTCAATCGTGGCAAGTTCGGCGCTGCCTTTAGAAATAAAACAGAGTTACTCTTTGTCCAGTGCCAATTCAAGAGGCTTAACAGTTGATTTTATTCTGGTCAAACAGATTAATGACAGCCAATTGAGTGCTGAACAAAAGCAAAATTACCTGTCAATATATCAGCAGGTGCGCGACGGCAAGATAGTAGAAGATGCAGCAAGTTTGAACTCGCTAGACTCCTTCATTAACAAAGCCACAATCCCAGAAAATGCTAAAGCTGTTTACTCAATAGCAAGGAAACAAAATTTAGAGAATCAAGTTGCTTCTGGTGAAAAAGCCGATGCTTTTGTCCAAACTGCTCAAGCATTCAAAGACCAACTGACGGAGGCTAAAGACAAAGGAGCAGCAATTGTTCCACAAGCTACGAGAGTGTTGAGTACACTTGGAGCAGAAACAGCAACGGGTGTTAG
Organism: Microcoleus sp. OTE_8_concoct_300; assembly: GCF_031383065.1. Classification (NCBI taxonomy): domain Bacteria; kingdom Bacillati; phylum Cyanobacteriota; class Cyanophyceae; order Oscillatoriales; family Microcoleaceae; genus Microcoleus; species Microcoleus sp. OTE_8_concoct_300. Next base: position 2,503 of record NZ_JANMZH010000538.1, read on the forward strand.
TATTAGCAGTTTATCTGGGGCGGCTGCAACCAACGCGACTTTAGCTGTTTTAGGTGGTGGTTCTGTCGCGGCTGGTGGTTTAGGAATGCTGGGTGGTTTAGCAGTAGCAACAGGAGGAGCCGCGCTCATTGGAGCCGCAGGGCTGCTGTCTATTGCGTTAGTCTCAGAAATGGACAGGGAAGACCAAAAAAATCTGGGAATTGCAATTGGTACAGGAACAGTCGCCGGTAGTGCAACTATTTTAGCTGCTTGGACTGCTGCGAGTGCTTTGGGAGCTGCAGGTACATTGTCCGGTGCTGCTGCTATCACTGCTACCATCTCGACTATTGGTGGACTCAGTGTAATGACTGGCGGCGCTGCTCTTGTTGCATCAGGTACAGCATTTTTAATTTGGTCATTACTCAAAGGTGGAAAGACTCGCGATTCATCCGTGCTGCACCAGTTAGAAACTCGAACCTACACCTATACTGAAAATATCATTGCGGATGATTTCGGAGAATTTTTACAAAATAATGTAAGTCCAACAAAGGGCATTAAAGATGGATTTTCTGCTCCTAATATTCCATTAGATAAACTATCCAAAGCGCTGTCTTCATGGCTATCTCTTGAGTCTGGAGAAAAAGTAATCGCTTTGATAGACAACAGTGTTTTTAAGGATGCAAAAGAGGGGGTGGTATTTACAAACGCAAAAATCGCTTGGAAAGTATTTCTTTCAGAAGCTCATGCCATTAACTATGAAAATTTAGCAAAATTTGTCAAGACGGAAAGCAAATTAACTTCACTGCTATCTGACGCGAAGCAGAAACAGGAGTTGTCTAAGTTGAAAAAGGTAGTAGATATTTTGTCAGACGAGAAATACTCTACCAATTTATCTAAGTTGCAAGAGTTAGTAGCTATAGTGGGGAGTGACAAAAACTTATCGGATCTGGTTTCTAATGAGAAGTATAACAACAAGTTGCCACAATTAAAAAATGCAGTAGCTATTTTATCAGACGAGAACTACAGTCAGAACTTGTCTAAGTTGAAAGATGTTGTAGATGTCTTATCTAATGAACCAGATTTAGTAAAATTTTTCTCGTCGCAATTAGTGTCACAGCTATCTGACGAGAACTATACCAATGACTTGTCTAGGTTAAAAAAGGTAGTAGATAGGTTTCAAAACGAATCTGACAAGGAGAATTTCACTAAATTGCTTCGACAAATTGGTCAAAAATATAGCACAGTTTAGACAGCAACTTTTGCCCGCGATTCGGGCTATGAGGAAGGCCGAAGGCGATCGCCCACTATTGACTGCTAAAATTAAGGGCGATCGCTTGTTATGATTGTATTAAAATAAAAACGACTGGAATGAGCAATTATTATGAGTATTCGTGATATTACGATCGCCCTTATTGCAGCCACTTCCCGAATCATTTTTGCCAGAAGTCAACGACTTCCTCAATTTTGTGATGCACAAGCACCAAAATAGAATAGCTGAGCCCAAACTCCCAGACGATATTGCCAAAGCTTGGGCAAAATGGTTCGAGGAAGTCGATCGCTTGGAAGTAATGACTAATAAGCCGGAGAGCGAATATCAGCAAATCCTACTCAACAAGTATTGGCAACAAGGTTTAGAGTTATGATCCTATGCGATGCAGGAGTTTTACAACAAGCAATGGTAGGGTCTAAAATGAAGAGGCTATTAACCTATCCCGTATGAGTGAAACCCTCTACATTGAAACCAGCATCTTGGGCTACCTCACAGCTCGATCGACCAAAAACCTAATCCTGGCTGCCAATATCGAGGTTACAAAAGATTGGTGGGAGTATCGCCGCAGTGCTTTCACACTGTACGTCTCACAGGCTGTCCTAAACGAGGTAGCACAAGGAGACGCAGAGATTGCGGTTCAACGTATGGAACTCCTTCGCGGTGTTCCATTGCTGGAATTAGATCGAGCTGTCCGAGACTTAGCCGCACAATTTCTTGCACGCAGCAATCTTCCCCCTAAAGCACATATCGATGCAATTCACATTGCAGCAGCGACCGTTCACGGCTTGGATTACCTGTTAACCTGGAACTGTAAGCATATCGCAAACGCTCAAATCCAGGGAAAACTTGCAGAAATCAGTTTTGATTTCGGGTACGAATTACCGATTCTTTGTACGCCTTATGAATTACTAGGAAATTAATTTATGCTGACAGATGAAATCGTAGAAGAAATTCACAAAATTCGTGAAGAGTATGCCAAGTCTTTCAATTATGACTTGGACGCAATATTTGCAGACTTGCAGAAGAAACAAGCTGAAAGTGGCAGAGAAGTTGTGAAATTGCCGCCAAAGCGCGTTCTAACAGGGCGTTGGAGCAGACGGGGCAAAAATATTATGTGAAAATATTATGTGAAAAAACTAAAGCTCTTTTCCGTTGTTGCGGGAAAAGAGCTTTAATTTATTATTAACCTGGCACTGAGCTATTTTACCGGGCAGTGACCCGCCGAGTATCTTCGCCATAGCAACGTTTAACAACCGAGTTCGGGATGGATCGGAGTGGTTCCATTGCATCATAAGCACCAGGAAAGCTTTTCAAACTTTTAATCCTGTGTCTGCGTTTTGCTTAATTCTAAGCTTGATGCGCTGCATCTGTTTCGCTCGACTTAATTACCTTATCAAGTTTTCCTTTGTCTGTCAACCCCAAAGTCAAAACTTTTTTTCCCTCGCCCGAAACCGCCCCCAATAGCCGAGTTTGACGTATTATTTGCCAGTGGGGTCGATCGACCTTTAACTCACAAATCCAAAAACGCCGCCTCGGTTCCCTGTTCTCTGCGAATCTTCCCGTCCTTTACAAACCACGCCACAACCTGCTTAACTGTTAATTGTTTGATCGGGATTTCGGCTTCTGTCGCAATTTGCCTCAACGGCCGCAAAGACGCCACTACCAAATTCGTAAAAAAGTTTTCAAAACTCGCATCAAGTTCGATCGACCCTTTAATACTCTTATCATTCTTAATCCAATCCATCACCTGCCCATTAGTCACCTCAGCCACCGGCTTCCCAGTCTCCCCAGCAATTTGCTTGAGCACCCTCAAAGCATAAATTGCCACCCGCGCCGAAAACTTTTCCTTCGACGACAGCAGCGCCATATCAACTTCCGCACACTCTTCCGGCTTTAAAAAATCTGCTAGCGGTTCCATATATTAAAAATTGGTAATTGCTAATCGGTAATCGGTAATTGGTAATCCCTGACATCCGTGACATCCGTTACACTCATCCGTTGTCGAACTTCCATGCGTGACATCCGTTAAATCCGTTACAAAATCCGTTGCCGAACTTCTTCCTTCCTTCTTGCTATCAAATAACCGCAGCGGTGTTCCCCATTAATAATCCAGTGAGTCCGCTCCACAGTACAGTCCGGCAACACCCCCGCAAACATTTCCAACTCATTACCGCAGACACTCGGAAAAGTTTCAGCAACATTAGAAATCGCGCAGTTGTGTTCCATCAACACAAATCGATCGCCCTTAAGGGCGCGATCGCAGATCCCAACCTCTACAGATTCTACAGGATAACACTCAGCCATATAACCTTCAGCCCTGCGGAGTTCCATTAACTTAGTCACCCTCTCTTGCAGCGAACCCGCACCCACCAGCCGCCGATACTCCGTCGCCTTGCGCTGCCACTGTTTTCGCAAGATAGTAATCACTTGCTCGCGGCCGACGGTTTCCGCCAACGTATCCAGAAAAGAGACAGCAAAATCACGGTAACGATTCGGGAATCGATCGCGCCCCTGACTGGTAAGCTCATAAATGTGCTGAGGACGCCCCATACCAGCCTGAACCGACTGATACTGAATCAGCCCCTCCGCTTCCAAATCCTTCAAGTGACGGCGAATCGCCTGCGGGCTGATATCCAAAGACTCCGCCAACTCAAGAGCCGTCCCCTGACCCCCCTTAAGCAAATATTGCAGGATGTCTTGTTTCGTGGAAGTCTGCTGAGTAGTCTCCATCATCTTCACAAAAAAATATTTATTGCACTTTGACAATATCACTGTTGTTAATGTAGCTTAAAATATACTAAAGCAACAAACCAGTTGTTTAACTTCCTTGCAGCAGCCCCCAGAACTCGCCGGGTCCCGGAAAGTTCAGCGTCTGCCATCTTTGAGAGACTTATCCAGAACACTCGAAAGCGCAAAATCAATGAGCTCTACAGTCACAACCCTAGTCAACCAGCCCTACAAATACGGTTTCGTCACCGACATCGAATCAGACACCATCCCCCGCGGCTTAAGCGAAGATGTAGTCCGCCTGATTTCCGCGAAGAAAAACGAACCGGAATTCATGCTGCAATTCCGCCTCAAAGCCTACCGCAAGTGGCTGACAATGACCGAGCCCACCTGGCCCCACGTCAACTATCCCGCGATCGACTACCAACAAATTATCTACTACTCCGCCCCCAAACAAAAGCCCAAAAAGCTCAACAGTTTGGACGAAGTAGACCCGACACTGCTCGAAACCTTCGAGAAACTCGGCATTCCCCTCTCCGAACAAAAACGGCTCGGAAATGTCGCCGTCGATGCCGTTTTCGACAGCGTTTCAATTGCCACAACATTTAGAGAAAAGTTAGCCAAAGATGGCGTTATTTTCTGTTCCATCTCAGAAGCCGTCAAAGATTATCCCGAACTCATAGAAAAATATCTTGGCAGCGTCGTACCAGTCGGCGACAACTTTTTCGCAGCCCTCAACTCCGCCGTATTCAGCGACGGTTCCTTTGTTTACATTCCCAAAGGCGTAAAATGCCCGATGGAACTGTCAACCTATTTCCGCATCAACAACGGAGATTCCGGCCAGTTCGAGCGCACCCTAATTGTCGCAGAAGAAAACAGTTCTGTGTCTTACCTAGAAGGCTGCACCGCGCCGATGTTTGACACCAATCAACTGCACGCCGCCGTAGTGGAATTGGTAACAATGGACAATGCCGACATCAAATACTCCACAGTGCAAAACTGGTACGCCGGCGACGCCAACGGCAAAGGCGGCATTTACAACTTCGTGACGAAACGGGGTTTGTGTCAAGGAGTCAATTCTAAGATTTCTTGGACACAAGTAGAAACCGGTTCCGCGATTACTTGGAAATATCCCAGTTGCGTGTTAGTCGGCGACAACTCGGTGGGCGAATTCTACTCGGTAGCGCTGACAAATAACAAGCAGCAAGCTGATACCGGCACCAAAATGATCCACATTGGTAAAAATACTCGCAGCACGATTATTTCTAAGGGAATTTCTGCCGGAAATTCATCCAACAGCTATCGCGGTTTGGTGAAAATGGGGCCGAATGCTAAAGGCTCTCGCAATTACTCTCAGTGCGATTCCATGCTGATTGGGGATAACGCTCAAGCGAATACTTTCCCTTATATTCAAGTGCAGAACCACACTGCTAAAGTGGAACACGAAGCTTCTACTTCTAAGATTGGGGAAGAGCAATTGTTCTTCTTCGCACAGCGGGGAATTTCCGCAGAAAATGCTATTTCGATGATGATTAGCGGTTTCTGTAAAGATGTTTTCAATCAGTTACCGATGGAATTTGCGGCGGAAGCTGATAAGCTGTTGAGTCTGAAGCTGGAAGGAAGTGTCGGGTAGAAGGAAGTTCGGCAACGGATTATGTAACGGATGTAACGGATGTAACGGATGTAACGGATGTCAGGAAGAAGTCCGATGGAAGTCGGAAGAAAATATTTTGACCGGCGAGAAACCCTCGTTACCAGGCAGAGCCTGGTAACGCATATAAGCGAGGCTCTGCCTCACATTTCTCTCTCCCGTTTCCAACGAGGCTGAGCCTCGCGACACGCATTCCTAGGAATATCCTAGGAACGAGAAGAACGAGAAAAAAAACTGTAAAGTGCATTGAGGAAAAGGACAAAAATAGATGATTGTAGAAAATAGTCAAGTGGTGCTATCCGTCCGCGATTTAACTGCGGATGTCGAAGATACCCAAATCCTGAAGGGTTTGAATCTGGAAATTAAATCGGGTGAAATTCACGCGATTATGGGCCCGAACGGTTCGGGTAAAAGCACTTTATCCAAGATATTAGCCGGCCATCCTGCTTATACGGTAACGGGCGGAGAAGTTACTTTTCTGGGTCAAAATTTGCTGGCATTAGCGCCGGAAGAACGCTCTTTAGCTGGCGTCTTCCTAGCTTTCCAATATCCTTTAGAAATTCCCGGCGTTAGCAATCTGGATTTCTTGCGCGTGGCTTACAATGCTCACCGCAAACATCGCGGCTTGGAAGAATTGGATGCTTTTGATTTCCAAGATTTAATCGAGGAAAAGCTGGATATTGTCAAGATGAATGATTCTTTTTTAGGCCGCAGCGTTAATGAGGGTTTTTCCGGTGGCGAGAAAAAGCGGAATGAAATTTTGCAAATGGCGCTGTTGGAACCGAAGTTAGCTATTTTGGACGAAACTGATTCGGGTTTGGATATCGATGCTCTCAAGATTGTCGCCGGCGGTGTGAATCAGTTGTCAAATGCTGAAAATTCGATGTTGGTGATTACTCACTATCAGCGGTTGCTGAATTACATTATTCCTGATTTTATTCACGTCATGGAAGGCGGCAGAATTATCGCGACTGGCCCGAAAGAGTTGGCGCTGGAATTGGAAGAGCGCGGTTATGACTGGGTTGTGGAAGAGGAAGCAGCAGGAGTAGGCGCGCGATGATGAATACGCAAGTTGCTAATAGGGAAATGTTTTTGACTGATTTGGTGAATCAGTGCGGCAAGTTGGGCGCAGCTAATAACGAAAGTTCTGCTTACGGGTTGCAGGATTTGCGGGATGCGGCGACGGAATACGTGCTTTCTTCGAGTTTTCCGACGGTGAGGGATGAAGAATGGCGCTTTACTGATTTGTCGTCGGTGTTGCAAATTCCTTTTCATATACCCCTGAGCAATCAGTCAAAAGTTAAGCTGGCTGATATCATTATGCCAGTAAAAAATCGGGATGATTTACCATTAAGATTGGTATTTGTCAACGGTTTTTATGCACCGGATTTGTCAACGGTGGAGTCGTTGGTTTTGCCGAATTTGCCGCTCGACTTTTACGCAGGTAATCTATCCAATGTACCCAAAAAATATCAAGGACGCATCAGCGATGTTTTGAGCAAGCACAGACAGCAAACCGAAGTGTTTACAGCCCTGAATACTGCGGGTTTGGCGGATTCTGCGGTGGTGTTCGTGCCGGCCAATATGTCGATCGACCTTCCGATTCACTTGCTCTTCCTGACAGCGCCTGGTGCATCTGGCACGATGTCCCAGCCGCACTGCTTAGTCATAGCTGAGCCTGGAAGCAATGTGACACTGATTGAGGATTACGCAACTATCGGTAATCTACCAGCGTTTACTAATGCTGTAACGGATGTTATTGTCGGCGAAAACGCCACTGTGAATCACGTTCGGCTGCAGCGGGAAGGTGGAGAGGTTGTTCATATCGGCAAAAGTGCGATCGAGCAATCTCGTAATAGCCGTTACACTTGCCATGCTATCAACTTGGGAGGCAAAATATCGCGGCACAATTTAGAAGTTTTTCAGCGCGGCGAAGCCACTGAAACAACTTTAAACGGCTTAAGCGTAGCCTTTGGGGAACAGTTAGCGGACACTCACAGTTTAATCGATTTTAATCACCCTCACGGTACAAGTCGCCAATTGCACAAGTGCATTGTCGGCAACAAAGCTCGCGCTGTATTTAACGGCAAAGTTTTCGTTCGCAAAGCCGCACAATTGACAGATGCCGGACAATTAAGCCGGAATTTGTTGCTGTCGCCGAGAGCTCGCGTAGACACTAAACCGCAGTTGGAAATTGTCGCCGACAACGTTAAATGTTCCCACGGTGCAACTGTCAGTCAATTAGAAGATGATGAACTTTTCTACTTGCAAAGTCGCGGTTTGGATTTAGAAAGAAGCCGCTATTTGCTAATCGATGCTTTTGCAGCCGAAATTCTAAATCAGTTGCCAATTATTGGCGTGGCGAAAATGCTTTCTACCTGCGTGGCTATCCAAGGATAACTCATACAGATGAGGATACAGAGGACACAGCAGTGCTGTATCCATACCACATCTTGCACCATTTTTAACAGCCTGTAGGGGCTGGTTTCACGAATAATAATTGCCTAAAACCAACAATTTCGTAAACCCGCCCCCACCCAACGACAAATCATTAACTTCAAAAAATATGACACTTATTCAAGAAAAAACCCTCGCATCAAAAGTTCGTGGTGACTTCCCAATTTTGAATGAAAAAGTTAACGGTAAACCGCTAGTTTATTTAGACAATGCAGCTACTTCTCAAAAACCCCTAGCTGTACTCAACGCTTGGCGTGATTACTACGGACAATACAATGCAAACGTGCACCGCGGCGCTCACACTCTCAGCGCCAAAGCGACTGATGCTTACGAAGGTGCGAGAGACAAAGTTGCGGCGTTTGTAAATGCCGCGTCGCGGCAAGAAATTGTTTATACTCGCAACGCCACCGAAGCGATTAATTTGGTTGCTTATTCTTGGGGTTTGAGCAATCTGCAAGCCGGAGATGAAATTATCCTGTCGGTAATGGAACACCACAGCAATCTCGTTCCCTGGCAAATGATGGCTCAAAGAACCGGTGCGGTGCTGAAGTTTGTCGAGTTAACGGAAACTAACGAGTTTGATTTGGAACAGTTTAAAACGCTGATTTCCCATAAAACTAAATTGGTGTCAACCGTTCACGTTTCTAATACTTTGGGCTGCATCAGTCCAGTCAAAGAAATCTGCAGAATTGCCCACAGTTTCGGCGCAAGAGTTTTAATAGATGCTTGCCAAAGCGTGCCGCACATGATAGTAGATGTGCAAGCAATAGATTGCGATTGGCTGGTTGCTTCCGGTCACAAAATGTGCGCTCCGACTGGCATCGGTTTTCTGTACGGTAAGCTGGACTTGCTGAGAGAAATGCCTCCGTTTTTCGGCGGCGGCGAGATGATTGCTGACGTGTTTCTCGATTATTCCACCTATGCCGATTTGCCGCACAAATTTGAAGCCGGCACGCCTGCAATCGGAGAGGCGATCGCCCTCGGTGCAGCAATCGATTATCTTAGTAACATTGGCATGGATAAGATTCACGCTTACGAAGCAGAATTGACTGCTTATATGTTCCAACAATTGCGGCAAATTCCCGAAATCAAAATTTACGGGCCGCAGCCAGACAGCAACGGCGAAGGTAGGGCAGCTTTGGCGGCATTTACTGCGGGAGAAATTCACCCTCAAGACTTGTCTACCATGTTAGATCAGGAGGGAGTCGCGATTCGTTCCGGGCATCACTGCACGCAAGCTTTGCACCGCTATTTGAACGTTTCATCTACGGCGCGGGCGAGTTTGTATTTTTACAATACTCGTGAGGAGATTGATGTGTTTGTGAAAGCGTTGAAAGAGACGATCGACTTTTTTGCTGGGATTATGGGATAAGTTAATTAGTGATTGAAATGGCTTTTTTTTGAACCGCAGATGTCGGCAGATGAACACGGATGAACGCAGATGAAGAAAAAATCTAAATCTGTCAATATCGCTCTTTCTTCATCCGCGTTCATCAGCTTCTATCCGCCTACATCTGCGGTCAAAAAAAAGATTAGCCAAACTAAAACTCCCGAATCTCAGGATGAACAAACTGATAACCAGCAGCCTTAATCTTTTGATTCGACACCCTCGCATTATAAGGCCGCACGCTAGGACTTCCATCCCAAGAAACTTGAGGCAGATTGTGAGTTTCAAAAATGCGATCGAGCAATTCGCGACTCGATAGCGACACATCCCCGACTAAATTGTAAATTCCCTGCAATCGATTTTCCAAAGCAAAGGTTAACCCCCGAACAACATCATCCCGATGCACCCAATTAGTAGCATCTTCCCCCCTACCGGGACGAGTGTTCCCAGCCCAGCCTCTAAAGATTTTAACTAATTCTCGCCCTGGCCCATAAATTCCTCCCAAACGGAGAATGCAGACGTGAAGATTGGGACTTGATGCTGCTAATAAAACCCGTTCTGTTTCTGCGAGAATTTCACCGCTTGGATTAGCCGGCGCGACGGGTGATTCTTCATTTACCCATTCACCTTGGCGATCGCCATACACAGAATAAGTACCCGTATAAATAACCTGCTTTACTGTCGGTATCTGCTGTAAAACCGATACTAAAGTTGTCGCAGTATCTAAATAAATCTCCTGATAAGCATGAGGATTTCGGGCACCTACGCACAGCATAACAGCATCTTGTTCTTGGAGTAAAGAGGCGATCGCATCTTTGTCATTTCCTTTGAGCACGGCTACCCGCTGCGCGACACCCTCCAACTCAACTACTCGCGTCGCCGTCGTAGTTGTCGCGGTCACGGTACAATCAGATTTGCCGCGTAAATATTTGGCTGTCGCAGTACCCACATAGCCGCAGCCGACGATCGCAACTTTCATAAAAAATTCTCCATTGTTTCATGTTCTCTCAAATTATTGCCGGTTTCTGAAATCATGGCGCGCTGAGTTTTGTGGTAAAATGCAAAGCGTCGTTATCAATCGGAGTAGCATCGTGTCCGAGAGAGATATTTTTGCCACATCCTCAGAAAGCGAACTTTTAGCTTTTTATGGTTCTTTGTTTGCGATCGCAGCCGCCGATGGTTCCGTTGATATTGACGAACTAGATTTGTTGTTTAAAACCATAAATTTAGACAAATTTTCTGACTCTGCAAAGACTCAAATCCAATCCTACACAGCCAGTCCCCCATCACTCGGCGACTGTTTGCAAACACTCAGCAAGTCAGAAGAACCGCTGCGTTTGGGAGTCATGTATTTTTTAATTAACATTGCTGGGGCCAATAAGACGCTGCATCCCGCAGAAAGCGAGGCGATCCAATCCGCAAAAAAACTGCTGGCGGTTTCCGACTTGCAAATCCAAGCCATGCAGGAATTCATCGCAGACATGAAACAAATACGGGAGGTCGCCCCTAATAAAAATCAGGCATCAGCCTCCTTCAATTCTGCTGTTTCCCAGCTTAAAACTAAGGGCATTCCTCTCGATTTGATCGACCGAAAAGGAACCACAACAAACCTCAGCAACCCCAAAATTAACTATTCAGATGAAAGTTTTTGGACTAAACTTAAAAACTTTGCTTTAACCGCAGGAAGAGAAGTAGTTGAAAAAGCTTTGATTCTCTACTATACAGCTCAGAACCCAAACGTGCCTGCTTGGGCCAAAGGAGTTGTAGTTGGAGCTTTGACCTATTTTATATCTCCTGTCGATGCCATTCCCGATATATTAGTCGGCATCGGATTTACAGACGATTTGGGAGTATTGCTGGCGGCAATAGCTACTGTTTCAGTATACATTAATGCTGATACTAAAGAACAAGCTAAACAAAAAATGAAAGATTGGTTTGGCTCCTAATATTATGTCCGGTGGCTCGTTTTGTTTCCGTCTGCATCTGAATAATATAATCTCAATAATATAGCAGTTGTCAATCGGATAAAATACAGGACACGGCAGTGCCGTGTCCCTACCCAATATCTGTAATTCACTCAACTGAAAACTTGATTATTGTGGGTTCTCAGTCTTTAATCGGCTTGCCATCTCGATTGACAATACGGCTTTCACCATCCTTAGCCGTGACATTTTCATAAACCCCTTCATCCCGCTTCACGTACTTGCTGAAACCCGAATTTTTATAATCGGTGTCGGATGTCGGCTTCATCAACCTCGGAGCGCTCAGCAGCCGGCGTACCGGAGCATCTGCGGGAGTCTCCCCGGGTTCGCACTTAGCCAACTCGCACAGTTGGCCCCAAGTCGAAACTTCCAGGTTCATGCTGTGCGAAACTTCTAACTGCTGGTTGTTTTTGGGACAAAAATAATCGTATACAGGCATACTAAGAATCTCGTTTGCAACTACTAAAATTACTAATTGCACGGTTATTGGGAATATTATAGCTCAACCTTACTAAAAATTCAAGCCCAAAAATCAAACTTTACTATTTTTAACGGTTGTTGAAACATTAAATCAGCTATATTATTAACCCAGTGTGCTTGCTCCCGGATGCGATCGAGACAAAGCCCAAAAGTACCCTACCCTGACATCCTCTGACTCGATCGAACGATCGCACGATCGACGGCTAGCAAATGCCCGCAAGACTTCCGTGAATGCCGTCAAAGGATCGACCGTCATTTTCAGACTGTACGCAAATCACAGATTCTAAGTTTCAATTTTATTTATTTACTCACCAGCGAGGATTTACCGATGAGCGATTTCAAAGTTACGCCAGAAGTAGAGCTGAACACAGCTCAAATGTTGGAGCGATACGAACTGCAAGATGAGACAAATCTGCGGCGTTGGGCAAAACTGCACGGCATTAACAGCACTCGCGGTTTCTTCTATCCCAGTGAAGTAGATTTGATGGATCACGCTCACCACCATCTTTACAATTTGGGAATGAGCATTGCTGACTACCAAAGTCTTTTAGATCGGCGCCGCACCCATCCCCAGACACCGGGCGACCAAAATAAAACAGTAGCAAGTCAAGTTGCTGACGAAGCTTATGATGCCATAGAAACGCTGACGGATCAGTATGCTGAAGCTATAGATTTAATGGGAGAACGTATAGCAGACCATTTCATCGATGAACTCGATTTATCTGTGATGCGACACCTTTCTCAAAAAGTGAAAGACCGCCGCACTCTCAACGGTCAAACTAAAAAGCCTAACCGTTTTCTCCAAGTGATTAAAGCCGTGTTGCAACCGAGCAGCGAAAATACGCTTCTGGTTCCCAAAAAAGAGAATGACTCTAGTTTAGAATTAGAACAGCATCATCGGCTCGGCTAGTCGCCGATTTTTTTGAAACACTAAGAGACTTTTTGTAAAATTTACTGTAAAATTTACTGAAAAGCCCACCTGAACCCTCCCCTTGTGAAGGGGAGGGAGCAAGAGGAAAAATTTTTATATTATGAAGGGGAATTGAAGAGAATAAATAGACGTTTTCCACAAGCCTAAATTACTTTTAAACTGATGTTGGGTTTTGCGAATGGGCCCAACCTAATATAACTCGAAATGGCGCGATCGCCAAAATTAGAGATAATATTTGCTGAATTGAACCTGTCAACCTCGCCCAAGGTAAAAAAATGATTAAATCCTGGATGGTAATTGGAGGGGTCGCCTTGATAGTAGCACTAGGTGCTAACATAATCGCGCCCAGCGACATCCAATGGTTCAACCGCTTGCAGCGTCCTAGATGGCTAGTATTTGAAAGAGCAATTCCCCTAATTTGGACAGTAATTTTTATTTGTGCAGCTTGGTCAGCAGTGATTGTTTGGGAAAAAGAACCAGGAACTCAGGAGACTTGGCTGAGAATGGGTTTGTATCTGCTTTTAGAAATAGTAACTATGTCTTACACGTCGGTTATGTGCAAACTTAGGAGCTTAAAAGTCGGCACAATAATCGGCGGAACGGGCGCTATTTTAAGCGTAATGCTAGCTTTAAGCGTGTTGCAAGTTTCGGAGCCTGCTACCCTGTTATTGCTGCCTTACATACTTTGGAGTCCGATCGGCACTTACACCACTTGGGTAATGATGCACTTGAATCCGGCGGATGTTTAGCCTCTGATGGAATTAGTCATTTTAATGGGATTGCAAACATAGAAAAAAAGCACCTTTTAAACCTAAAATGTGCTCGCTGTTAGATCCCCGGCTTCTTTAATAAGTCCGGGAGCGGGATCTTCTGTTTTTTTAAAATTGGCAATTAACTATCAACTATCTCAAACCAGATCGACTGCCATAAACTTTAACCCTTTCTTTCTACCTTAAATTTATCACAATAGTTTTATGTATCAGACTGCAAATTTTCGATCGCGGAAATGAGTTGTTGCAGTAGCTCACCAAAGCCAGCCATCTGTTCATCAAAAGCATCGCCATTCCTTACATAAAGATCGTTCTTTCGTTCACTTTCAAGCACTTCCTTTGCAGCTATAACTTCTGCGACACTAATGCCATGCTTCTTGGATAATTTTACTATCACTGCAATAAAAGCATCCAGATGTGAATCTTCTACTGTGCAGTAATTTCGCTCTTTCTGGCTAAATAAAGTACCCATCTTGTTTCTCAAAATAGTTATTTCTTAAACATACCACAATTATGATATTCATTTTTAATAAAGACTAAAACCGCAAAAAAATCTGTACAAATTAACGCTTGCTTGTACAGATAAGTAAAGATATTAGGTAGCAGCTTCTCACCCTCAAATTTACCGACTTGGAGACCTGCGAGGTGGCTCTGTTTCGGGGGGCTCGGGAGGGGGAGATTCAGCATCGGGAGGGTTGAGCGACTCCTCCCAAACTTCGATTTGCGATCGAGCTTGCTCAAAAGCCCGGGTGCCCGAGGGAATTTTCTTCAAAGTCGCGATCGCCCCAGCCAGATCCGACGACGACTGTTCCACACCAAGCGCCAAAATCCGCTGGCTCCACTCATCAATCGCCTCACTCGCCTGCCACCGGAGCGAACTCGACTCGGGCACCTGAAGAGCCAGCCCAATCGCCCTTTGCAGAGCGTCCGCAGTCCCCCCTCGGGCGGCCTGACGGGCGATCTCCAAACCTTGCTCGCCCTCAAATTGAGCCTCCCAAGTCCGAATGTTCGATTGAGCTTCCTGATAAAGCACCCGTCCCGATCGAATCCGGCGGGCCATCTCAATTGCCTCCGCCAAATTGCCGCCCGCCGCTAGCTGCTGAGCTCTATCCAAAAACGGCTGGTCAACAAGCCGCTGTCTCCTCTCGATCCAAGCTTGAATTTTGGTTTGAGCTTCCCCGTAAAGCGCCCTACCTCTAGTGATCCGAGAAGCTTGAGCAACGGCGGCCTCGAGAGAATTCGGATCACCCGTACTCGCCAAATCGTTCGCTCTTTGCAGAAACGGACTGTCTTCCAGCAGCTCGATTTGACGGCTCAAGCTGTTAATTTGACGGAGAGCTTCCTGGGAGCGGGGATTTGATTCCGGGACTGTTTCCAATTGGGCGATCGCAGCCCTCAAATCCTTTACCCCTCCCGGGGCCGCCAGCCTGCTTGCCATATCCAAAACTTTGACATCAGCTATTTCTTGCTGCCAGCGGCCGACTAAATCTTGAGCTTGTTTGTACAAAGGGCGGCCCGACTTCAAATTTTGAGCAATCTTGATCGCGTTGGAGAAACCCTCAACAGAGCCAGTCAAAGCCTGAGAAGTAGCATTCGCCAACTGGTTAAAATCCTCAACTTGTTCCTTTAAATTTGCAGTGTCGGGAATCTTGTTAGCGATCGAGATCGCCTCCTGCCAATCCCCAGCCTGCAAGCGTTTTTGGGCAATCTCCATAATTTTCTTGCTAAATTCCGCGATCGCCTTATTGGCAGCTTGATACAAATAACTGTTTTGATCAATTCCCTGAGCCAGCTTAATCCCCATCACCAGATTGTCTAGACCTCCCTCTGCTGCTTTATTCCGGGCTTTTACCAACTTATTGCCCTCAGCCCGAGTCGTCTGAATTAGCTTAGTCAATTCCTCGTACTTAGCCGATTCCCAGAAAGTATTTCCCACATCCAAAAGCAGAGTAGCTTGGCGGAAAGCCTGGGTCCACTCTTCCTGACGCAAGTGGTCTTCAGCCGTGCGGTAAATTTTCTCTGCATCGCTCCATATCGACTGCCACTTTTCAATCTGCTTTTCCACCGTCGGGTAAGCGGGAACGTTTCTAGGAACCTTGCGAGCTATCGCAATCGCTTCCTCCAGCTTTCCTTCTTGAAAACTAACATTTCCCAGCCTGAGAAGATCCTCTGACCACCGATCGATTTGAGTGTTAATTCTCGGCCGCAGCGGATGGTCTTGTGGCAAAGCATTCACTAATTCGATCGCCAACAGCAAATCATCCGCCGTCCGCTTGCTTGCTGCTTGTTGAGCACAAAAAAAGCGATCGTTAGCAGAAGCCGTTGGCCAAAACATCTTTGAGCAATTCGACTGCGTGGTCAGGTTGAGCAAAGACGCAATTGCCACAAACCCCATACCCACCGACAGCATCAAACTCACAGCCAGCCAAAACTGCCACTTCTTCGACCAGATCCGCCACAACTGATTGTGTTCCTCCGGCGGCTGCGAGTTTTCCTCAGACAAATTCGGCGGTAGTTCCAGATGCCCTCCCGGTTGTTTTCCCGAAGTAACCAACTCTCGGAGCTCTTTAAGTCGTTGGGCCCGGTTTTTCCTTGCTGGTACCCTCACCAGCGACGAAGTATCCTTTGTTGACTCCAAGGATTCTGATGCAGACCAACGGCCTGGTGTTTTGCGCTCTTGACTCATATCCTCACCACAAACAACAATCAGCCTGTCTTAATTATTTCAAAACAGCGATCGCTGCTATTGACTGCTTTATAGAATGTATTCATCACTTTTAAATATTCCTGCCGGCGAAAGACTACAAGAGGCGATCGCCAAATCGCAAAAATTAAAATTTTGTGATTAGGTAATTGATAATGGGTAATTGGCAATTGGTCAAGGCCTTGATCCCCAACTCGCACTCATGATTGCCAATTACCAATTATTATCTCAAGAACCGGAGTTCGATCGCAAATCGCCGATCAGTTCCGCAAGGTGATCGCTGCTAGCTTGGTAAACCTCGTTGCAGAAATGGCACGTAGCCTCAGCCCCGCCATCTTTTTCTATCATGTCTTGGAGTTCCGCTTCGCCCAACAGTTTCAAAGCTCCCAAAACTCGATCGAACGAACAGCCACAGTGAAAGCGAACCATCTGAGTTTCCGGGAAAATTTCCAGCCCCATATCTCCCAATAACTCTTCGAGAATCTCGTGCAGCGTTTTGCCTGAGCGCAGCAGTGGCGTAAAGCCCGACAGTGCAGCAACTCTAGATTCTAAAGTTTGCACGAGTTTTTCGTCCGTTGCCGCCTTCGGCAGAACCTGCAACAGCACACCCCCAGACGCTTGTACCCCGCCCGCCCCCACAAACACCCCCAAAACCAGAGCCGAAGGCGTCTGCTCCGAGGTTGCCAAATAGTGACTCAGGTCGTCGCCAATTTCGCCGGAAACCAATTCTACCGTACTTGAGTAAGGGAAGCCGTATCCAACGTCCCGCACCACGTACAAATAACCGTCACCTATTGCTCCGCCGACATCGAGTTTGCCTTTAGCATTGGGCGGCAGTTCCACTTCAGGATTGTCCACATAACCTCGAACCGTTCCATCGAGCCCTGCATCAATCAGAAGTCCGCCCAGCGGCCCATCTCCTTTGATGCGAATGTTGACTCTCGATTCTGGCCGTTTCATGCTGGAGGCGAGTAACAGCCCCGCCGACATCGTGCGGCCGAGGGCGGCTGTAGCCACGTAGGAGAGCTTGTGCCGCTGTCTTGCTTCTTCGGTGAGGCGGGTGGAAATGACGCCTACAGCGCGAATTCCGCCCTCTGCGGCTGTAGCGCGAATTAATTGATCGGCCATGAAAAACCTTACTTTGTCTTTTGATACCTTCTTGAACTATTTTAGAAGTTCTTGAAGGTTGTGGCAGGAGATAGCAGCAGTTGACTCGGCGGGCCTGTCCGTGCGATCGAACTTCTGAACTCGCCTCTGTTTTCTATAAAACCTTGAGCGACCAACTATTTATTAACAAATATTCTGATTCATTCTTCCACTTAAATATTTATTTAAAATGTCCGGAATAACGAGTGCATTTATTTTTCACAATCCACCGTGTTCTCAGTCATTTTATAACAACTAACAAATAACCACTAATAACTATAGTCCTGAACGCACTCCGAAGAAATAAACTGGTTTTTTTAACCAAGCTAGAGGCTTTTAAGCCCGTGTATTTAATCTAAAAAACCCGGTTTATGGCTACCGATGCATAAGTCCTAAACTAATGACTAATGACTAATGACTAATGACTAATGACAACTGCCAACTGCCAACTGACAACTGCCAACTGACTAATGACTAATGACTAATGACTAAAGCTTATCTTGTCGCTAACCAGACGATTACCAAACCTTTACCTTTGTCGTCTATAGTGAGAGGCGTAGGTCTGGGATCAATGTTTTTTAGCTGGAAATAAAGGATATGCCACCAACATCCAAAGCACTTTTAGCGGAAATCCAGCATAACACAGGAGCGACTCGAAACTTGCATTTTTATGCTAAGGGCGAAACCATTCCTATGATGTCGCATGGCCTTTGGCAAGTCTGTCAAGGTCTAGCACAACTGAGTACGCTTTATCCAAACGGGGAAGAAGGACTTTTGGGTTGGGTTGGGCCTTCGATGTGCTTCGGTTTGTGGTTGACAAGCTTGCCGGCTTACCAAGCTACGGCGACATCAGATGTTTATTTGATATGGTATTCTATGGTGGAAATCGAAGTTTCTCCTCAATTGTCTCACGAGTTGCTGCCTCAAATGGTACGGCGGCTGCGGCAAATGGAAGCAATTTTAGCGATCGCCGGACAGCGGCGAGTAGACGACCGTTTGTATCAGCTACTGCTATTATTGCAACAGGAATTCGGTCAGCCTGTGGTTGAGGGAACTCGTTTGAATATCCGCTTGACGCATCAAGATATTGCTAATGCGATTTGCACGACGCGGGTAACAGTAACTCGAATGCTGGGAAAATTGCAGCAGCAAGGGTTAATCAGTCGAGATGGCGATCGGCATTTAATACTTAACAAAGATGTTTTTGCCACATCGTCTGATTTGTTTGGCTGCAACCCTCAAGCAGTGTAGCAAGGGCAGAAAAAAATCTTATTCTGCTTCGCCAATCAGCGTAAACGCCCCCCAATCTTGAGGATTTGGGTGCATCTTCATTGTCATCAGCATTGCTTGCCGCAAAGCTTGAGCTTTATTCGGGTTTAGCTGTAACTGGCGATAGAATTCTGCCATTAATTCCGCTGTCGCAGCATCGGGCACCAACCACAGAGAAACGATAATACTAGGAACTCCAGCACTAATTAAAGCACGAGACAACCCAAGCACACCATCACCTGTGAGGGTTCCTCTGCCTGTATTGCAAGCACTTAATACCACTAATTCAGCATTTAATTTTAAATCCAAGATTTCGCTCGAAGTCAGCAATCCGTCATCATTTCCTGATGGACTCAGGGCGATCGCTCCCGGTAAATCTCGCCTCTTCACTTCATTGAGTAATCCGTGAGTTGCCAGATGAATAATCCGGGCTTTTAGCATCTGTTGAACAATCGATGCTTTAGTCGCTTGAGAGCCTGTAATTGCTTGAGTTTTCAGAAGTTGGGCAATTGTAATTGCTTCCCGTTCGCTTCCCGGTAAGGCAGGTAATTGGCGCGGCGGGGTGCCAATTTTGGGCATGGTTGGATTGCCGACAACTAAGTTATTCGGGAGAGAAAGTTGTCGGACTTTTTGCCGTGATTGGCGGGTTAACTGCAAAATTTGAATGGCGGGAGCAGTGAGGATGGTATGTTTTTCAATCAAATATTGACCTGTCGGATCTTGTAAGGCGACAAAGGGAACTAAAAACAGGGATTTATGGGGAATGAAGATGACAGGAGCATTCGGGTCAGTAGGTAAAAGATCGGCAATGGGTTGAATGAGTAGTTGATAACTTTGCTGTAATTTCGGGTAGATTATGCGAGAATTAGCAGGGGTAGAAGCAGGAGGATTAGCCGCTTGTCGATTGGCAGTGTCCCCCGATACACCCAGAGCCTCGCGAGTGCCGCGAATCATCTCAGCGATGGCGGTATCTCGATCATTTAATCCTCTCGTCCCCAGAGCAGCAGATACTCTTGCCCCTTCGGTGGCTTCGGGTAGATTGATGTCGAGAGATTTGAGGTCAACGGAGCGAAAGGTAATTTCACCAGTCGGCTTGATGACCCAAATATAAAGGGTTTCATTCCCAATAGTTGAATACTCGACGAGGGTAGCGTTTTGCTCTTTAGCGATTTGTTGAATTTGCTGGATATTGGGCGGGTTGATAGTAGTTGGGACAGATGCAGATAGGGCAAGGCGAGATGCCAATAACTCCACAAAAGCTCGGGCTCTACCCCGTTCGGCAATTTCTAAAGCCTCATTAGTTTTTTTCTGAGCAATGAAGACTTGTTGTAACTTGACGTAGGAGTCAGTTTGGGTTTCAAATATTGACACTTTATTGGCATCGTCTAATCCAGCACGGAGAGATTCCGAAACTTTAATACTATCAAGTAGGGTTTTCTCTGCTGCTGGGAGATTGCCAGATTTGGAGAGAGCCAATCCTAGATTGTTGAGAGCCTTCCACTCATTTTGGCGGTCTTTAATTTCTCGGGCGATCGCCAACTTCTGCTGAGCGTACTCGATCGCTTTGGCGTAGTCGCCAAGGGAATTGTAAGCAATTCCCAGATTTCCCAGAGCCGTCCCCTCGCTTTGGCGGTCTTTTATTTCTCGGGCGATCGCCAACACCTGCTGTTGGTACTCGATCACTTTGGCGTAGTCGCCGAGGTAAAAGTAAGCATTTCCCAGACTTCCCAGAGCCCCCCCCTCGCTTTGGCGGTCTTTTATTTCTTGCGCGATCGCCAACGACTGCTGAGCGTACTCGAGCGCTTTGGCTCCGTCGCCGAGGTTACGGTAAGCAGTTCCCAGAGATCCCAGAGCCGCCCCCTCGCTTTGGCGGTCTTTTATTTCTCGCGCGATCGCCAACTGCTGCTGAGCGTACTCGATCGCTTTGGCGTAGTCGCCGAGGTTACGGTAAGCAATTCCCAGATTTCCCAGAGCCGCCCCCTCGCTTTGGCGGTCTTTTATTTCTCGCGCGATCGCCAACCACTGCTGAGTGTACTTGATGGCTTTGGCGTAGTCGCCGAGGTTACGGTAAGCATTTCCCAGACTTCCCAGAGCTTTCCCCTCGCTTTGGCGGTCTTTAATTTCTCGCGCGATCGCCAACCACTGCTGAGTGTACTCGATGGCTTTGGCGTAGTCGCCGAGGGAATCGTAAGCAATTCCCAGATTTCCCAGAGCTTTCCCCTCGCTTTGGCGGTCTTTAATTTCTCGCGCAATCGCCAACTGCTGCTGAGCGTACTCGATGGTTTTGGCGTAGTCGCCGAGGGAAAAGTAAGCAATTCCCAGACTTCCCAGAGTCCACCCTTCACCTTGGCGGTCTTTAATTTCTCGATAAATTATTAGTGCCTGTTGCCAAGACTGCAAAGCAGCTTGAAATTGACTACTGTGATACTGCTGAATCCCTTGATAGAACAGTCGGTCTGCTTCAGCTTTGCGCTGAGCTTGAGTTTGAGCCAAGGCCTGAGAATTGATGATTTTAAATTGAGAGTTAGGGATCAATCGAAACTCACCTACAGTCAGGGCCGCTAAGATTGAGATCAGTCCCGACAATCCTATTTTTTGTAGTTTCATAACTTTTGACAGGCCTCTGGTTTGAGCATCCGCTTGCCGCATCAAGATATTGCTAATGCGATTTGCACGACGCGGTTCAGTTGACTGTTGACTGTTGACTGTTGACTGTTGACTGTTAACAGCGACATCTACCTGGAAGGAAGAGGATTGGAGTAATGAATAGTCTTCTTTTAATTTCTCCCGATCGGGCTTGGGACTTTAAACCAATTCTTTCTGGTAACAGTAACGCGAATGCTGGGAAAATTGCAGCAGCAAGGGTTAATCAATCGAGATCGCCATCTCCGCATTTAATTCTCAACAAAGGTGTTTTTGCCTCCGCCTCCGATTTGTTTGGCTGCAACCCTCCAGCAGTATAGCAACCGACAGCCATTTGCATCTACATAATGCTGTCTAATATTAAAGCCCACATCGAATTGCATCAGAATTGTCTGTCTTGATTTTCCTCCCCCTATCTAAAGCAATACATTTGTAGCCGGAAAAGATATCATTAAGGGGTGCATCTATTTAGGAAAAAACTCAATGGCTAACTCAACTCAAGAAACACCCCAACCCGACAAAAAAGAATTAACTGAGATCACAGCTAAACCTCAAGAACAACAAGAAGAACCGCCAAATAAGGGTGACGGGCGGAAATAGTCGATCGACATTCATCTCCCACGATATAAATCTCGAATTGCCTTAAGATCGCCTACTTCTTTTTTTCTCAAAATCTGTGTTCTTCCCTACAATACCGGTTCCTATAAATTGGTATTCTGCCAGTAGTTTTTAAGTAATAAACTAACCCGATTTTTGCCAAAAACCGGGTTAGTTTGCTATTGACAAATTATTCCGTTTGTGTAGTGGTGTTGTTCGATCGCAGCGAAGGCTTTCCCGGCTTTCGACGGAGGCGGTCCAAAGAAACCACATCAGCCTCAGAACTCTCCCTAGCCACGCGAATCAGCAACCCCGACAACAACAAACTCGCCAACATCGAAGAACCGCCGTAACTAAAAAACGGCAGCGGCAAACCCGTAGTCGGTAAAACCCCCGTCGCCACCCCAATATTCAGCAGCGACTGTCCCACCATCACCACCATCACCCCAATCGCCACCAACTGACTCTCAAGATTCCGGGCCCGCGTCGCCACCCTCAAAGCCACGGTACCGTAAGCCGCCAACATCAGCAACAGTGAGAAACCTCCCACCAAACCAAACTCCTCAGCAAACACAGCAAAAATAAAATCGCTGTACTGAATCGGCAAATAAAATAACTTTTGCTGCGACATCCCCAAACCCACACCCCAAATGCCCCCGGAGCCCACAGCCAGCAGACTTTGAATCAACTGATAGCCGTCTTGCATCGGATCAGCCCAAGGATTGAGAAAAGACATAATCCGGCGGCGCTGATATTCCCTAAAACTAATACTTAAAACGGCTAAAAGCATTCCCCCCATAGCCGTTGCGCCCAACTGCAAGTAAGGCAAGCCCGCCGCCAAAGCCACCAACCACAAAGTCATCCCGCACAAAGCCGTGGTGCTTAAATTCGGCTGCAACAAAATTCCCAACAGCATTGCGCCGAAAATGCCCAGCCAAGTAAAGCGAACTTTATTCGTCAACCGGGGCCAGTTGCCGAAAATGCGGGCGCTTTGGAGAATGAAAAACGGCTTTATCAACTCAGAAGGTTGAATAATCGGAACCGGGCCCAGAGATATCCAGCGAGTCGCCCCGTTGATGCTGGTTCCCACTCCCGGAACTAAGGTCAACCAGAGCAATCCCAGCAGCAACAGGACGCCTAACTGAGCTGTTTTCAGCAGGTAGCGCAGGGGGGAGTACACCATCAAGTTAAAACCGGCCAGCCCGATCGCGACTGCGATTAGCTGTCGTTTAAAATAATAAAGGCCGTCTCCAAATTCAGAATTTGCAATGGGATAGGAAGCCGAAAACAATGCTGTCAGCCCGACAAACAGCCATAGAAAAGTCAGCCACCTCAGCCACCGGGCCTCAGCGGCCCATTGAGACGCGCTGGGGTCAAAAAATGGAATGAAGCGTCGAATGTCATTAGTCATTAGTTATTAGTTTAAAAATTACAGCCCTCAACCCGGTTTCTCAGCCAAATCTTGGGTTAGCAACGAGAAATTTACGAAGAAACCGGGTTGATGAGAACAAGTGCATAAGTTTTATAGTAGACCTCTTGCAAAAGTCCTTTTCATAAATTTATTGGACGGGCTCTTCGGCCCATCCCACAAGAAAAAATAACTCTTGTGGGATGGGCCGA